>JAYTUN010000062.1:0-8795 GCA_043744495.1 Ignavibacteria bacterium | reverse complement strand
TCGGGTTTTGAGGTTTAAGTTAGCTTCATCAAGGCATGCTTTGAATTTTGCCAGGAATAATTCTTTTGTCATATTGCCAATACCTGTTACATTATCGGGGGTGATATTAGATGATCTCACTATAGTGCCATCAGGCATTGGGAATTCGACTCCTCCTGCAAATTCCTTGCCTGGAATGTATTCACCTTTTTCATTTTGTGAATGACAGAATTTACAGCCCATACTTATATACTCTCCCGTTTTAATTTTATCCAAAGGGTCAGGTCTTTTTCCGAAATTATTCGCATCTGCCGGAATCGTTCTGAATATCAGGTTGACAGGGAATTTCAGATTCTTATCAGGCACTTTATTCTTTATCGCGGGAAGTGTTTTTATATATGTAATAATTGAATAAATATCTTCTTTATCCATGCCTGAGAAAAGTGTATAAGGCATCATTGGCGCTAGGAATTTGCTATCTTTATTTACACCTGAAGTTATTGCTCTGAAAATTTCACCATCTGTCCAGTTGCCAAGCCCGGTTTCCTTATCAGCTGTAATATTCGCCGCCGGAACAAATCCGGCGCCTTCACCGTAATCAATTCCGCCCATACCTTCAGTGCCTGGTTTAATAGGGAAGCCGAATTTATTCACATCACGGTCACTGTGGCAATCTATACAGAATGCAAAACTGTTTGCAAGGTATTTACCGCGTTCAAGCCTTTCGGGTGTAATTTCAACTTTAAGTTCAGGTGCCGCACTAACCTTTGGGAAAGCTGAAATCAGGTAAATATATCCGCCTCCTGCAAAAACAACTACTATTATGAGCAAGATGCCCAGAATTTTAAATAGTTTTTTCATGAATACCTCCTTTAGATATGTTTTAAATTATAATATTTCTTTTATTTATTCAAGGCTTTAATATATGAATTATTAATAAGTTAAAACAGATCAAGGTAAAATTTGCGTATTTAATTTATCAACTGAATAGCTGCTTGAAAAGTTTAATGAACTTGTGAAGTGAAGAAGTGGAATCAGAAATTATTCAAAATTTTCAATAAGTTATTTTTCCTTGCGTGATAAATTATAAAAATTTATTTAACTAAAACGAATTTTTTGGTTTGGGAAAAATCTTTCGATATTAATTTATAGTAATAAACTCCGCTGCTAAGTTTGTTTCCCTCAAAAGTATATTTATAACTCCCAGCATTTAATTCCATATTAACTAAATGTTCAACTTCTCTGCCAGTAATATCGAATATAATAAGTTTTACTAGAGAGCTATAAGGAAGGTCAAATTCAATAGTAGTGGTTGGGTTGAAAGGATTTGGATAATTTTGAGATAACCTATAGCCACTCGGAATAGTACTTCCGATATTTTCAAATCCAAGTATACCTCCATTTGTTGTTTTCAAAATGGTACCATTACTTCCAATTGACCATCCTGTATTTATATCCCTGAAACTCAAGCTTGTAAAAAATACTGAAGATGATATTCCAGGAGGCACAACTTGTTCTGTCCAGTTTATACCCTGGTTTGTTGTTTTTAGTATCCTTTTGTTATAGCCAGCTGTATATCCTGTATTTGCATCAGGAAATTTAATTTCAAAAAGGATTTGATTTGATCCTGCAAGTTTTGTTATCCAGTCATTGCCCCCATTGGTAGTTTCATAAACAGAACCACGCAGTGTTGAAGCAAAGCCGGTCTGATCATTGATAAAATATAAACTATAAATGTGATCTGTAAGGTGAATAAATTGAAGGACCCATGAATTTCCACTGTTTGTAGTTTTATAAAGATAAGTATATTCTCCAAACACAGCACCTCCTGTCCATCCGGTCATATTATTTATAAAATAAACAGTGTAAAGTTCGAGATTGTTACGAATAAATGTTGAAGACCAGTTAAGCCCCATGTTTGTGGTTTTCATAACTGTGCCATTATGCCTGGAACTCCAAACAGTATCCCCTCCAAATGAAAAAATATCATATGGAACCCCTGCAAAACTCGTCTGGCTCCAATTGGCACCCCCATCTGTTGTCCTAATAACGTAACCGGCATTATTACCTCCGGTGCATCCTCCAATTATCCCTGTGTTTTGATTCTTGAAATAAACAGACCTTAATATTTCGATGCTTGATGAATAAGTGCTCTTAAGCCAATTTGTACCGCCATTTGTTGTACTGCAGATAATGCCGCTATCACCAACAATCCAGCCCGTGGTGTTATTAATGAATTGAATATTATTCAGTGACCTGGTTGTGTTTACGGATTGCTGTATCCAGCCTGATTGAGAAAATATTATTGAGGTAGTAAAGTAAAAAACACACAATATGAATAAAAAGGTTATTGATTTTTTCATATAATTATGGTTTAGTTTTTGAAGTAAATCAATATATAGATTAAAGTTAGAATTTTCAATCCTTTTCTTGAGAAAGGTCTCCATAAATTCCAAAACCTAAGTATTCCATTATAGTTACGTTCAGATTGCTGAAATTCCGCTTTAAATACCAAATTTTCACTTCTTCAGGTGTATGTTCATACCTGAATTCGCATGAGAGCACATCAAAGTAGTTTATAAGCTGTTCTCTCCATGTAATTTTTCTTCCTTTCAGCCTTTCCTTAAGCATTCCCCATGGAACCAGGAATGTAAAATATAAGAAATACTGAAGCCAAATAGGCAGCTTATTTGTTACTTTCCTTACTTTGACTATCATTCTGTGCCTCAGATCTTTTTCCGGTTTATAAAGCCAAACATAAAATCTGCCTTTAGGTTTTACAAGCGGTGAAATACAAGAAAATGACAGCTCTGTATTATTTGTATGGTGGATAACCCCAGTCGAATACACTATATCAAAAGATGCGGTTTGAAAGGGGGGGTTTTGCAGATCACATTGAATGAAGTGAGCATTTGCATTATCGTTATTATTAAATGCCCGTTCGATACTGTATGAAACATCAATGCCAACTGTTTGCACGTTATAATCTGCAATAGCATTAGTCAAAACTCCGTTGCCACAGCCAACATCTAACAGGGTTTTACCTGATAATTCTTCTTTGCTCAAACCAATTTCTTCGAGAAATCTTTTTTTCCTGACATCCTTTGTAAAACCCCAGGTTGTATCTCCTTCGTATTTAAAGATCTTCCATTCCTGTGAAAAACTTTTTTTAGTTCTTTTGGTTTTTTTTATTACATCATTAATAATGTATCCATATTCTTCAAGTAAAGTATTTTTAACATTATTATAATCTTTATAATTTAATGATATCATTTCTCCGTATTCCAAAAAGGCATCCAGCTGCATTCTTGGTACACCTCCTATGATAGGATAAATAAATCCGGAGTCCGATATTAATAGCCCTTCCATGATCTCTTCTACTGTATCTTGAGCATAGTTCCTGTTTTCGGTTTTATAAACCTGGAGTTCCAGCTTTTTTTTATTTACCGGACAAAGCATAAGATTTAATAAATTTCTTTGCATGTTCTATATAAGTAATTGTATAATTATTTTGTAATCATTTTATAAAATAAATGTAAATTTGCTGCAATAAATCAACTTCGAAACATTAACCTTCAAAGTTGTTCTAAAGTATTTATGAGTAATTCATTTCTCCTGTTAAGTGAAAAATTCGAAATGATGTGTTTACGTGCTTTAATACCCATATCTTCAGGGGAATTAAGGGCTTTATATAATTTGTCCACTATTTCATTTATATCCTTATTCTCAACAATAAATCCGTATTTACCAATAATTTTAGGTATCCCATTCACGTTTGAACCAACTGGAATACATTCGCACAGCATAGCTTCGCAGATTGCACTGGGCATTCCTTCAAACATTGAAATTTGTGCAAATACTTTTGACTTACTGTATTGGTAAATCAGCTCATCATAGTCAATTTTCTTAAGAAGTACTGCATTTTTCAAATTCAGATTTAGGAAGTAATTATAGTAATCGTTATTTAAACCTATAAAAATAAATTTAACATCATGCATTATTTTTGCTGCTTCTATAAGCAGGTCTATTCCTTTTCTTCTAAACTCATTATCATTAACTATCAATCCTGCTGTAACAACAGAATATTCTTTTTTGATATCATCTTTTCTTCTGAAAATTTCGGAATCAAATCCCAAATGTAATGCCTTAATGGGTGATTTTAAAGAAGGAATGAAATGTTTAATACCGTCATTAAGAGGCATTTTTCCCGGAACATCAGAATATATATATGAATTAACGTTTTCAATCAAAGTTTCATCAACGGTCAGAATAACACTGCAGTTATTAAGGCTGAATTTTGCGCAAAACATCCTTATTTTTTGGGGGAAAGTTTTATTTACATATATACCTGTATTTATTTCTGGAATATAAGTGCTTTCATAACCTCCGGCGCATATAACCGATTTAATTCCAATAATCTTGCAGAACAGTATTGGGAAAAATGAATGATAATCAGCAAACCATATATAAACAATCCGGTATTTCCAGATATTAAATAACAAATAAAAGAATTCTTTTAGTAAAGTTACAAAAATATAAAGATTATTTGATACTTTCACGTTCTTAAGCGTAGTAAAGTATTTTTTGTCTAAAATATCCAAATCATTCAAAATGAATTTTGAGTTAGTGTCACTCTTCTTAATGAAAAGGGCTCTTTTCTTATGCATTTGATAAGCTTGATTTCTTTTTTGCCAACATTAAAAATATTGCAGAATCCCGTTCTTTAACTCGTTTTGGGGTAATAAAGTCCTCTAACATCATCTTAATTTGGTATATAAATGCTACTGGCGCTAATAAGATTTTACCAAGTGTTCCAATAAAAGCAGCCGATGAATAGTAGAAATTGATTCTTAATTGGGAAGTAAGTGCAAGTTGCCCCAGAATAGGGGTACAATCCACAACTTCAAAATTATTTTTTTCAAGTAAATTCCTGAGACCGATAGAGGTCCACCTGTGATAGTCGTATGGTGAAGCATGATATTGCCAGGTTCCGTGGGTTGATAGCAGCAGATACCCGTTATTTTTTAATACACGGTTACACTCATGCATATATTGATCAACATCTTTAACATGCTCAAGAACCTGTGAGGAGAGTACAATATCAAATTCATCATTCTTAAAGGGCAGTTTTTCGCCGGGGATTATATTTATTTCAGCATTTGGATTATCTCCTACATCAACACCGGTATATTTATCAATATGCCCTTCAAAGAGATGTTCGTAAGGTTTTACTCCGCAGCCATAATCCAGAATATTGAATTTAATGTTTTCCTGAAATAATTTGGGTATTACTTTTTCATAGGCTTTACGTGTGAGGATACTTACATAATAATAGTAATCCCAAATGCGAGGTTTTATAACTGCCAATACATCTTTTGGTAAATTACTTTTCATCATAAAAATTAATTTTTAATATGTATTTATTTATAAAGCCTTTTATACTTCTGATCTCCCGAAGTTCATAAAATCTGAATACATAAAGAATTAGAGGGTATAAAATAACAGCAATAACTTTAAGAATTATTTCAAGGAAACGGTTTGAAAAGCTGAAATAAAAAAATGGTAAAACCAGAACCGAATAACTAATGACCATTAAGAGTATTTTTTTCCATTCATATTCATAGAAATAATTTCTTTTTGAAAAGAAATAAATAGCAAGGCAAAGTATCATAAAACTACCAAGATTTACAAAACTAGCGCCATATATCCCAAACATTGGTATAAATATGAAGTTGCATATAACATTTACTGCCAAAGCTATCAAATAGCTTATAAAAACATATTTAGTCTTTTTGGTAACATAAAAGCTAAATACTCCAACAAAATGGATGCCGTAAAATGGCATCGCAAGTATTATCCATGGAACATATATACTGGCAGTCCAGTAATCGGTTTTCATAGCAAAAATCTTTATAAGGTGGGGAGTGAAGAGTGCAATGATTAATGAAATATATATGACAGCAAGAAAAAGATATGTAATGGTTTTGGTATAAAATCTTTTTGCATTTTCATCACTTAGTTTTTTCCACGAAATTACTGTAAATGCAAGAGAAAAGGGAGATACTACAAGGAAATTAATTAACCCCGATATGTTATATGCTAAGCCGTAAATCCCAACGTCTTTTAGTCCAGATATTGAACCTAAAATATACCTATCAACCTGATTTAATAACGCCATAACCAGGCTTGCAAACATAATTGGAAAAGAATATTTCAACAAACCCATTAATAGTACACTTTCAAATCCGAATTTAACACGCCTGAAAAAATAAGGAAGCAGTATCAATACTATTGAAGCAGGAGCAATAATTTTTGCGATAAATACACCTTCTATCTTTATACCGGAAAATTGAAGGAAATAAATCTGCAGAACCAGCGATATTATTGTTGAAAGAACCGCAAGGACTGAATAAATCTTTGCTCTTTCTTCAATTCTTAATAATAGAAAAATTATGAATGAAAATGTTTCAACAACTGCAATAAGAGCTGCATAAATAACGAATCTTGAAAGACCAATGTTTTCATAAACTATTTTTGATAGTTGACTTGAGAAAAGGTATATCAGTAAAAACAATACTGCATTAAAGATAAATAGAAAAACTGTTACAGAAAATAAGAATTTTCTTCTTTTTACTTCATCGGTAATTTCTAAATACCACCTTACAACCCCTGACTCAAATCCAAACAGAAATATTGCCCATAATATCTGCCATAGACTTTCTGTAAGTACATATACCCCATATTCAGGAACTGTAAAATTTAAAGTTAATAGGGGTAAGAGTATAAATGCTATTAGTTTAGTAGATATACGGCTTAAACCATATACCGCAGATTGCTTTATTGTATTTTTTATATCATTTAACAATTTGCAATTATATAAACTTTTGTTTTCTATTGAAATTCAATAAAAAAGGCGAAGCATAAGATGCCCCGCCTTTAGTTGAAATCATAACCTGGTTATTTTATCAGAACCAATTTTTTGGTATCAATAAAATTACCGGCAGTAATTTTATAAAAATATACACCTGAACTTAGATTACTGCCATTGAGTTCAAACGTATAAGAACCGGCAATTAATTCATTATTTAATAATGTTAATAATTCTTTTCCGATATTATCGTAAAGTTTAAAAACAACACTTGCTGCAAATGGCAAATCAAATTTTATTTTGGTAGCAGGATTAAAAGGGTTAGGGTAATTTTGAGATAATGAAAATTCACTAGGTATTTTAGTTGTATTTGATATCAATCCTACAAGGCATTCATCAATTATTATATATTGATTTACTGCAACATTTGATAATTTCTGTATGTTGCCGGTTGTCCATTTCACAATAATAGAATCAATATTCGAAATTGTTCCAATTCCAAAATGCTGGAACATCATATTTTGAGATAAACACCCCTGACCGCCTGTCAACTCTCTGATAAATGTATTGCCGCCTGCTTTTATAGTTACCCTTGCACCTATACCACTTTTATTAAGTGTACATCCTTTTAATTTAATCCCTATAAAACTTCCTACAGGGCAGTTCAGCTGATATAAAAGGTCGTTTTGCGGATTTCCGTTTGGGCCGTTGTTTGCGCAGAATACTTCAAGCTTTCCATCAAGATTGATATCTGAATACGATGCAGAGATTCCGTAAGAAGATTCTGAGATAATTTCATCGGTAATTCTTGTGAAACTACCACCACCATTATTCTTATACATAAAATTGGGTCCCCAATTAACTACATATAGATCAAGTTTTCCATCATTATCATAGTCAAGCCAGGTGCTTCCGAAACTATACGAACCTGTTTCATTATTTGGTAAAGAAGAATTAGCAATTGAAAATGTACCATTTCCGTTGTTATGATACAACCTGTTATTTGAGCTGTTATTAGTTACGAAAAGATCCAGCCATCCATCATTATCATAATCACCAAAAGAACCACCTGATCCATGTGCATTATCAACAGGTATCACACCGTTTGTCAGTGTAAAAGTTCCGTTACCATTATTACTGTATAATAGATCATTTTGACCGCTGTAACATGCCACAAAAACATCAGGCCATCCGTCATTGTTATAATCACCAACAGCACACCCTCTTCCAAATTTGCCATCATTTACTATTGAACCGGAAGTTACTTTTGTAAAAGTACCATTCCCATTATTATGATACAGGAAGTCGTTTTGATTGCTTCCATTAACTACAAATAGGTCTAACCAGCCATCTTTATCATAGTCAAGCCAAGCACAGCCTGAACTGCTGCTTGATTCGTTTACAATGCTGCCGCTTGTAACTTTTGTGAAATTCCCGCTACCTTCATTATGAAATAACAAATTATTTAATGGATTCTGTGCACCAGTGCTAACAAATAGATCCAATCTACCGTCATTATCATAATCTCCCCATGAACAGCCAAATCCTCTTGTCATTTCAGTGGCAATCGGTCCTGTTGTAATTCTTGTAAAAGTTCCGCCATCATTTCTATACAAGAAAATAGGGTATGTACAGCTTTGACACCCGTCATTATAACTTGTAACAACAAGATCCATATCACCATCCCCATCGTAATCACCCCATGCAGTACCCTGACTATAGCCATTATCGTTAACAACACTTCCGCTTGTAATTTTATTAAAACAGGGGATAGTTATAGCGCCACCGCCATTTGTAGTTTTTAATAGTAATCCGCCAGAGCCTCCAATATAACCGTTATTTGCATCGATCTGGTCTTCCCCCGATAAATTAGACACTTAGAAAGTAGTGTTTTTTAGTTTTTCAAAATTCAAAGGTGACAAATATCCTAATCTGGAATGTCTCCTTT
>JAYTUN010000061.1:0-8798 GCA_043744495.1 Ignavibacteria bacterium | reverse complement strand
GCTCTTGTGTCATCATTTTAATTTTCTCCTTTAGTTAAGACCCCTCGTTTAAGCGCTTGACTGCTCAGTTAGAAGGATCCATATATTTATTTGATATTTGTTATTTACTATTTGTTTTTTGATTTAAAGACCCTTTACATACTTAGCAGCGGCATCAATTTCTTCAGGTGTTAGCTTGCCTTTAAATGATGGCATATCTTCATCATCATCAGTTTTTCCCTTTTTACCGTTTTCAATAATAGTCTTCAATTGGTTTAAGCTCTTTCCCTTTGTATCGCCTAGTGTTAAGTTTGGAACGCCTTCAACTTTGCCGGTGCCATCTTTGCCATGGCACTTAGCGCATTTCTTGGGAAATATCGCGCCAAAATCTATATTGGAAGTTTCTTCTTTTTTAACTTCTTCCTTTTTCTTATCTTCTTCCTTCTTCTTATCCTCTTCTTTTTTCTTATCTTCTTCCTTCTTCTTATCTTCTTCCTTCTTTTTATCTTCTTCTTTTTTCTTGTCGTCAGTCTTTACTGAATCTTTTTTGGCTGTCTGCTGCTGTGTATTCTGCTGAATAGTCTGCTGCTGGTTGGTTTTGTTTGTATCCTGTGTTGTTGTGGTGGTTTCATCCTTCTTACCGCATGAAGGAAGAACAATTGCCGCTGACCAAAATACTGCCAAAACAATGAAGGTAACAAATTTTGATTTCATGAATGTTCCCTGTGATAAAATTAATTAATAATCGCTCAATTTACATAATGAAGCTATAAAATTCAATGCAAAGATAGTATGAATAAAATTACCGAAATATAATAAAACCTGCGATGTTTACCCGCTTTGATTTTTAATAAATTCATAATTTAGAATATCGTACTAATTTATCCTGAAAAACCTGCCTGCCATTTGAGTAGCAGGGTCTGGTTTTATAGGATATGTAAATCTTCAATTAGTTACAAAAAAATCTAACTATATAAAATACCAAAAATAGATTCATATTTTTCAACCATTTCTTTTAATATATTTTTAACTAAATTTGATTAATTTCCAAACATAAATTTACTAAGTTACTGTTTATTTAGATATGTATTTGATAATACTTGGACCTCCCGGAGCGGGCAAAGGTACTCAATCTGTTCTTATTGCTGAAAAACTGATATTAAAGCATCTTTCAACAGGTGAGATTTTGCGCAAAGCTGTTAAAGATGGCACTCCACTCGGTGTAAAAGTCAAAGAAGTTATAGATTCGGGCAACCTCGTTTCTGATGAAATTATGGTAAGCATTATTAAAGATGCAATTTCTGCTGATGATGCTAAAAATGGCTTTATACTTGATGGTTTTCCCAGAACCATAGAACAGGCAAGAGAGTTGGATAGTATTATGGCTTCGCTGGGATATGGAGCAGCCAAAGTAATAAATATTAATTTGGCTGATAAAGAGCTTATCCGCCGTATGCTGGGAAGGGGCAGAAAAGACGATACAGAAGAAACAATTTCCAACAGGCTGAACATATATAAAGAGCAGACAGCCCCTGTTAATGAGCATTATACTCAAAAATCTGCTGTTTTTGATATTTATGGTATTGGCAGTATTAGTGAAATAAATGATAAAATACTGGAAGTATTAAAGTAAGTATTACTTCTGATGGGATACTTAAAATGATTAATTTGTTTTACTAAAAGGGTAGTTAATTTTCTCTTTAAAATTAAGTAAAAAACATCAATATTTGATTGCAAGTAATAAAAATTCAATTTATCTTTGCCATTAGACAATCCAAATTATTCATAAGTCAATACAAATTATAAATATCTACTATAATATAATATGAGTTCACACGTTAAAGAGTCATCTTTGCAGGATGGGAAAATTAGGGTTTTAAAACTGAAAGGAAATTTTGTTGGCGGAGATGAAACCGATGAACTGCAGACTACAATAAAAAAATTATCCGAGGAAAGTAACCTGAAACTCGTAATTGATTTAGGTGAGGTCTCATACTTAAACAGTTCTGCTTTGGGTGTCCTTATTTCAGCACATGCAAATTACACTAAAAGAGAAGGTAAAGTTAAACTTTGCCAGTTAAATAAAAATATAGAAAATCTATTTGTTATAACCAAGCTCAGCCTTATCTTCGATACTTACCCATCGGAAATTGAAGCTGTTGCATCATTTTCTGAATAAGAATAAAGTCAAAGAATAAAATTAAAGAATAAAGTCAAAGAATAAAATTAAAGAATAAATTAAAAAACTCAATAATCTATTGGAGGAATAACTTAAATATGAAACAATCCGTTTTTATTACTGTAGTACTTGTTGTAGCTTTTGTAGTTTCACTTTTAATCTTTATGTTTGTATTTGGAAGTCCAAATAACTTTAAGGGCGGAGATACTATTGCAGGGACGCCAATAAATATATTCGGTATGATTTATAAAGGAGGTCTAGTAGTTGTTTCGCTTATGACTATCAGTATTATGGTTATAACATTCATTATCGAAAGACAGCTCTCTCTTGGTAAAGCCAAAGGACGCGGCGCTATTGAACCATTTGTAAAGAAAGTTCAGACGCTTGTTATGGATAATGATTTAGATGGAGCAATTGCAGAGTGCAATAAGCAGAAGGGTTCGCTGGCTAATGTACTAAGGCTGGCGCTTGAAAGATATAACATTGTAAAAAACGACCCTATTGATGGCGAAAAGAAAATGACTGAAGTACAAAGAGCTATTGAAGAAGCAATGATGCTTGAAGTTCCTCTTTTAGAAAGAAATCTTGTTGCACTTTCAACTATTGCTTCAATTTCTGTGTTAGTTGGACTTTTCGGTACGGTACTTGGTATGATACGTTCTTTCCAGGCGCTTGCAACAGCAGGCACACCTAATGCAACTGAGCTATCAACAGGTATTTCCGAAGCGCTTATCAATACTGCATTTGGTATATTTGGCGCTATTATGGCTATAATTGGTTACAACTACTTTTCAACAAGAGTAAGTAACTTTACTTATATGATTGATGAAGCTACTTACAATATTATGCAGATATTGACTGTGAAATCAAAATAAGGCATTTAATTTAAAAGAAACTATTTACTGAAAAATTAAATATAACAAGATAAAACAATATGCCAGCAGTCAAAAAACACAAACGACCTACTACAGCCATAGATATGACGCCGTATGTTGATGTTATTATGCTTATTTTAACCTTTTTTATCTTAACTGCACAGTTCAAAGCTGAGCTTGCCGAAGATATACAGGTTAAGCTTCCAAATTCAGGTAACGATACAACAAGGCTACCCGAAAGGAACGTTATGACACTTGTTATCAACCGCTTTGGCGATATTTTTGCCGATGTTGATAACATCAAGGTAAGAGAGGACGTTCTTGGCGATCCTGTAGGACTTGCAGCTTATCACCCCGATAGCACAACACAGCCCGGATGGACAAATCCGGCTAACTTAAACGATAAAGGTGAAATTAAACGACCCATTATTGTATTTAAAGAAAGGGAAAAATTCAAGAAACTTTTGATAGATTTCAGGCTTTCATCTAAAAGCAATGTGGGTAAGGACCTTCGTATAGTAGTTAAGGGCGATAAGGATGCCGATATTGGCACAGTACAGGACCTGATGGATATATTGAAGGAAACTAAAAATACCAGGTTCTCTTTTGTAACCGATCTTGAAATAGATGAAAAAGAGAAAAAGTGATGTCTTTCTTACTTCACTGTTATTTAAAATTAATAAGATTTAATTAGTTTGTAATACTATTTGGATTTCCAAATAGTTAAAGCAAAATAGTTTTAGGAGAAATTTATTATGGCAAGTGTTGAACAAGCCGAAGGCGGTAGCGAACAGCGTGGACGCAAAAAAAATAAATGGCAGCAAAGAAAGCGCGTAGGCTTTCATATTGATATGACGCCTTATGTGGATGTTATCATGCTGCTGCTTACATTCTTTATTATGACTTCTACATTAAACCAGCCGCAGGTAATGCAGATCAATCTGCCTAAAGGAGATGACTCTTCAACCGTAAAAGTGGATATGGGTAATGTTGTATTCGTCAGGATATCTGAAAAAGGCAATATTGGTCTATCCAAAGGTAAGTCAGATGGAACCGAAGATCAGCCTATAAAGGTAAACTTAACCCAGATGAAGCAGTATCTTGAAGGATGGGGAACAACAAATAAGGATATGATTATGATCCTTAAGTTCCACAGGAAAGCTAAGTATGACCTGATGATAAGCGTACTTGATGAAATTAACCGCGCTGCAATAGAAAAACGTTACAGCTTTTCAAAGATGGAAGAACCTGATTTCAAAGTTCTCGAAGCCATAGGAGGATAAAATCAGTTTGGAATACTTTCCTCAGGTATTTCGGTTTCTTGGATTGTTTCAAAAATTTAAAGGACATTCTTTTTAAGGATGTCTTTTTTTTATGTCATACTGCCTGCCTTTAGGAACGAAGTGAATTAAGCGAATTCAGATTTTCAATACCTGCATAAATTAAATCTTTTACCTTTAAAACAAAAATAGAATAGAAATAATTGATTTTTTATGTATTTTCTTCAAATAAATTTTGATTACAATTTTTTAATTGTTCTTCTTCTATCCTCTTGTTAGCTAAAATTATATAGGTTTTATCTACTTCATAACCTATGTAATATCTTTTGTTACTAATAGCAGATATAGCAGTTTGACCACTTCCCATAAACGGATCTAAAATTACACAATTTTCATATGAATAGAGCTGAATTAATCTGTTTGGAAGTTCTATAGGAAACGGAGCAGGGTGTCCAATTTTCCGTGCCGAAACCGCTGAAAAATTCCATACACTTTTTGTATATTCTAAGAATTGTTCTTTAGTGATAGAATTTTTTTTCTTATTCGGGTTTTTAAGGGAGTAATTACCTTTTGAAAAAATTAAAATATACTCATGTATATCTCTTAAGGTCGGATTACTTGCTGATAACCAGCTTCCCCATGCAGTTGATGGACTGCCACTTGCTCCTTTGTTCCAGATAACTTCCCCTCGCATTAAGTAACCTATTTTCAGCATATCTTCAATTATATAACTATGAAGTGGTATATATGGTTTACGTCCTAAATTTGCTATATTAATGGCAACACGTCCACCTGGAACTAAAACTCTATAAGTTTCTTCCCAAACATTTCTTAATATTGTTCTGTATTCTTCCAAAGATAAATCGTTATCATATACTTTGCCAACGTTATATGGGGGAGAAGTTATCATTAGATGAATAGAACAATCAGGTAGTTCATACATATCTTCACTTGTATGAGGAAATATTTTATTAAGAGATGTTTCTGGCAATGAATTTTCTATGTAACTATTAATGATAGTTCCACTTTCAAGAGTTTTATATAATTTGCTATCATAAAAATTTGAAGAATCATGATTGATTCTTCCTGAAGTACCAAATTTACTAGTTATTGTACCTATATTTTGTGTATTTACTCTTCTTGCCATAATTCAATCCATCTTTTATATGGTTTAAAATCAACTTTTTCTTTAACCCAACTAATAGGAATTTTTAAGGTGTCTGTAGAACTTATTAATGATTTTAATGCTATTGAAGACATTTCAACACCTCTGGGATTAGTCCCTGGTTTAGGTAGCTTGATATATTTTTCAACCCCAATATTTTCTAGTAAATTTACTTGAAGGTTTTTGGGGATTAAATAAAATCCACCACCATTACTCCAATCAATATGAATAAAAATCATATCGCAACTTGGACTATAATTCATTGAAAATTCTTGTGCTTTTTCTGCATCTACAGTCCATATCAATTTTACTCCACTTAATGTCCTGTTTGTAATTGTTTTTATTGAAATTGGGTTATCGAAAACTATTACATCTGTTTCTGCTACGGTAATAGGTAAATTAGAGTTTACGTTTTCCTCACCAAATTTATACATCAATAATGCAATAATAATCTTTTCGCGTATCGAACCAACTTCCATACCAATTTTACCAGCTCTTGAACTTTCAAGTTCAGCTATTTAGAATAATTTTGGGAGTCTAAATTGAATTTTCCTAATTAATTCTTGATCAGAAAATAATTCGTTAATTGAACTCATATGTCTAAATTTATGAATAATTTAGTTACTCAAGTTGACCGCTTCATTTTCAGAAACCGTTAAAACGGTTAATTAATCGCATTTTTTCATTTATCCCGCGACTGAAGTCGTGGGATATTAAATATATGAAATTATAAAACTTATCTATCAAAACGCTCAACTTGAGTTAGTTAAGAAAAAATACAATCGAAAATCTTTAAAACATTTGAAAAAATTAATTCATCTCTTACTATTATAATACCTCTTCAGCCAGCTTAGGTCGTAAATTAGTGTTGTCAGATTCACCATTGCCGTTCTTGATAGTGCTAAATATTTTTCTTCAATTTCTTTTCTTGATACTTCATCAGCATCCACAAGTAGATCTTTTAGGTAATTTGTGAATTTCATCATATTGGATTTATATTCGCCCATTACTTTTTCCCTGGCTTCTTCTGCTGTAGGGGCAGGCTCACCATTAGTACCCGGCTTTTTTGCTGTTGTTAGTGATACATTGCTTTGTATTATCTTGCCCAGACCGTTTAGGTATTTGGCTGAAAATTGCAGGTCATAAAACAGCTTATCATTCCCTGAAATACCTGCCAGCTCAACAATCATCAATAGCTCCGGAATATTCTTCAGCTTGCCGCCGGAATATTTGGATAATTCATCAATAATATTTTTAGTATTTTGTGAAATATTCATTTATCATCATCCCCCCTTTGCTTCCTTGACTTAACGAGTGTAGCGAGGGAAGTTTAAAAAGGGGGGGACATTTACTTCAGTATTCTAATTGCCGAAAATTAATCGATTAATTTTAGTTTTCTTTTAGGTTAGATGGGGGTTGTCTCAAACCATATTCTCATCCTTCTTCTCATACATATACCGCATCATCTTCTCATAAGCATCGCTCATCTCCACATTCTTTCGCTTCATAGATTTCCTGGCTGTACTAATAGCCTTTTCGATATCATAAGTAATATTTTTGTTGTTTGAAGCATCTTCCCAGCTATACGACTTTATAATTTTGTTGTGATAACCAGCCCCGTATAAATTAGATGATATGCCAACCATTGTGCCGGTATTCAGCATTGTCTGAATTCCTGTTTTTGTATGGTCGCCAATAATGCCGCCAAGGAAAATTGAATTTGTATTAGTATTCTCTCCGTTTATCTCCAGTACAATTATTGAATAATTATTCTTCAGGTTGCTTGTTGTAGTTCCCGCACCAAGATTAACCCATTCACATAAATATGAGTGTCCCAAAAATCCGTAATGCTGCTTGTTCACATAACCATGCAGTATAGAGCATGTAATTTCACCTGATACTTTACTATGCTCGCCAATCCTAACAGGGCCATATATTTGTGTGCCTGAACGAACAGTGCAATTTTCACTAATATAAACAGGTCCTTTTATAAATGTGAAAGGCTCAATTACTGTATTATCGTTTATGTAAATTTTCCCGCCAGATGTATCTAACACAACGTTTTTGGCAATCTTGCATTTTTTGCCAACATGAAGCTTTTTCTTGCCCTTTATTACTCTATCAAGGTCATAGTGCAGTTGTTCTTCATTATAAAGTATCAGGTCAAAAGGATTGTTAATAATCTTGTAATTATCAGCTTCAATTTTATTCAGATTAAGCCATTCAACATCAGCGTATGATACAAGGTTTTCATCTTCATTATTTATAATTTCCCTGTACTTCAAAACATTATCTTTTGTAAGGTGAAAAGCTATAACAGCTTTATCCTGAATGATAGCGGTATTGTTTTCTTTTTTAAAAAGTTTTGTAATGGCTTTCAGATTTTCGGCGCTAAATACTACACACGAGTTAAAGAAAATATATTCTTCATCAGCAAGCTCATTAACTGCTGCCTTTGGGAATTTCTCCCTGCAATATTCTGTAATATATTTTCTTGAATGAAATGTAAGATGTGTTTTGCGTGAAAAAAAATTTACAATTTTTTCATGCAGTGTATCTGCTCCGCAAATAAGCCCGGATGTGTGCCTTAAATAGTTTAAGGGCGCTAGCCGCGAAATAAAAAGATCCTCGAATATACAGATATTCATATTTTGAATTGATATTTGAGGATCATAAATTAATTGTAGTTTTCTCAGAAAGCCGTTTTAAGCTTTATTGGAATTTATGAAGCTACTGCCTCAGGAGCAGTTTCTTCAACCTTTACGTCAGCAGTTACGGGTTTTTTCTTTGCGAATTTCCTGTTGAATTTCTCAACACGTCCGGCGCTATCAACTAATTTCTGCTTACCTGTAAAGAACGGGTGGCAGAACGAGCAAATTTCCACTTTTATCTGCGGAACAGTTGAACGGGTAGTGAATAAGACACCGCGGTTTTCACCGCAATTACAAATTACGTCACACTTCATATATTTCGGGTGCATTCCCTTTTTCATGTTACTTTTGTCCTCTTCTGGTATAATATGATATTAAAGAATACAAATATATAGATTTTGTTCAAATTTTGCAATAAATTAATTGATTATTAACACATTTATGCTTATTTTTGCTTAAAATCAATAAATTTCAGTTAACATTGGGTTTGAATTTATGTGTTTTTGCGTCCGGAAGCGGCTCAAACTTAAAAGCAATTATTAAAGCTTCATCCTCTGGCAGAATTAAATCTAAGGTTGTTTTTGTCATAAGTAATAATTCAAGCTCAGGCGCTTTAAAAACTGCAGCCAAATTTAACTTACCCTTTATACATCTGTCGCAAAAATTATT
>JAYTUN010000060.1:0-8852 GCA_043744495.1 Ignavibacteria bacterium | reverse complement strand
TCTCAAGCAAAACAAAAGTTCAGGCGCATGAAGAATTCCTCAACCTTAGGCAGGAGCTTGAAGAACTTAAGCAGAAAAATGAAGCCGTAATTGATGATATCAAAAACTACCTGGTCGAAAAGCTGAATTCAATTGAAGAATACCAGCGTAACCGCAAGATATTCAAGCTTGAAAATAATATTTCTTCAATGGAGCATGTAAATGTTCAGGAACCTGCTAAAGAGGAGCAGCTTCCTTCAAATACATTCGGACTTAACCTCGGCAATTTGAATTTGAGTATGGATGACCAAAGCAGCAAATAGATACATAAGTCCACCTTCTAAAGGGGGATTTAGGCCGTAGGACTGGCTTTGACATGTGGGATTAGGAATCTAAAATGTTTATAAATTATTAATCCTTCTATATATTTCCCAAATTAGACTTTATTTCTTTGAGAAGAGTACTAAGAACTACATATCACGACAACGCTTCATATAATTTCCTTGGAAATTTAACAGGTGGCTTTACCGCAGAAGTCGGTATTATCCTCGGCACAGGTCTGGGCGGACTGGTTAAAGATATCAATATTAAACACAGGATAGATTACAAAGAAATCCCGCATTTTCCTGTTTCAACTGTTGAATCTCATCATGGCAATTTGATATTAGGAACAGTATCAGGTAAGAATGCTGTAATTATGCAGGGCAGGTTTCACTACTACGAAAATTATTCTCACGAAGAGATAACATACCCTGTTAGAATTATGAAACGAATGGGTGTGAAGGTATTGATAGTTTCAAATGCATGCGGCGGGTTAAACCCGATATACAAAAAAGCTGACCTGATGATAATGCGCGACCATATTAATTTTCATTACGATACACCACTTAAGAATTTTAAATTACCTTCATACAATAAATGTATCTATGACCGCAGCCTGATATCGCTTGCTGAGGAAGCTGCGCTTGAAAATGGTATTAATGTAAGAAAAGGTGTTTACCTTTCATTGCATGGACCCGGCCTTGAAACAAAAGCAGAATATGCTATGGTGAGGAAATTTGGAGCCGACGCTGTTGGTATGTCAACAATCCCTGAAGCTACTGTTGCAGCTAATATTGGCATTAAAACGCTTGGACTTTCTATAATTACCGATATGGGATTGCCCGATACACTTAAACCTGCTGTGCTTGACGAAATACTTGAATCCGCTGCCGAAGCTGAGCCTAAGATGACATTGTTAACACGCAAAACAATTGAAAAGCTTTCATTGAATTAAATAATTATTCTAACTGAATATTTTACAGCTACTGATGACAGAACAAAAAGAACAAATTAAATTATCTGCCGATTTTATTAAAGCAAACTCTCCATTTAAAGAAAATGTGAATATTGCAATTGTAACTTACAATAACCCTTCCTTTTTAAAGGATTATAAGGTTATTAAAAAAATAAATTATTCAGATATACCACCTGCGTTTAATGCTGATACAAAAAGTTATGGTGAATTTATTTTCGCATCCACTAAAAACGGAAAAAAGAAATTTTATATCTTAAATGGACATTTAAATTTCTTTAATGGATATAAAATGCGCGAAGCCGCTCATCCGATATACGTGTTAAATGAGCTTAGTGTGAAGAATGTTATCATTATAGATGAAGCCGGGTACCTAAATCCACGCTTCAAGGTTGGTGGTGTTTCTCTTATCTATGATCATATCAATTTAATGGGAGATAATCCGTTAATTGGCGAAAATGATAATACACTTGGTACCAGATTCCCTGATATGAGCGATCCTTATAATGAAAAATGGTTTAATACTATTGCAAGTTATTTAAGAGAAAAGAAGTTTGAATTTTATCCTTCGGTCTATCTTGGTGTAACCGGACCAGAAACCGAAACCGAAGCCGAATGCAGGTTCTACCGCGAAATTGGAGCTGATATACTGGGATATTCACTTGTACCCGAAAATATCGCACTCGTTCACTCAGGAATGAAATGCGCTGCATTTGCAATGCTTTCAAGAGAGCTTGTTGCTGATAGACTTAAAGAAATTTCAGAAGAGGAAAAAAATAAAAACAGGCTTAAAGCTGAAAAAACTTTTGCTCCTGTTCTGGCAGAGCTAATTTCAAAAATTTAATAATTTATGATTTTACTCCCCCCTATCCCTTTGGGAGAGGGGCTGGGTTTACAACCTTGTAGAGGGGTGAGGGTCTATAACAATGGGAGCATTAAAAGAATTACTGGCAACAGGAAGAACTATCATTTTAGATAGCGCAATGGGAACTGAGCTTCAGCATAGGGGCATAAGTGTTAAGCTACCTTTATGGAGTGCAGCTGCATTATTCGAAAAACCTGATACTGTCCGCCACATTCATATTGATAATATAGATACAGGCGCTGATATTATTACTACTAATACTTTCCGCACACAGCGCAGAACTTACGAGAAAGCAAATTACCGTTATCACGATTCTAATTTTGAAGAAACAGCCAGACATTTTACTGCTGATGCAGTTGATCTTGCCAAAGATGCTGTGATGATTGCTGCCGAAAAAGATGAAGTCTTGGTTGCAGGATGTATTGCACCACTCGAAGACAGCTACAGACCCGACCTCACTCCCGATACAGATATATTATGTACAGAACATTATGAGCATATTAAAAATCTGGCAGATGCAGGAGTTGATATGTTCATTGCCGAAACACTTACTACTATTCGGGAAATTTCTGCAGTGCTTAATCAGCTTCATAAATTTGAACTGGATCATATTATCAGCATTACTCCAAGAAACAACAGGGAGCTTTTTTCAGGCGAACCAATAAGCGAAGCTGTAAGTATTATAAATAAATTTTCACCTGATGCACTTTGTGTAAATTGTATTCATCCGCACATGGTTGAGCCTGTTTTAACTTACCTCAAAACTATAACCGATATCCCGCTTGGCGCTTATGCGAATATTGGTGACCCAAATTTTAAAGCTGACCCAAAACACAAAGAGGGCGACCCGATGAAAAGATCCGTTACACCTGATGAATATTTTAAATATGCTCAAAAGTGGAAAGCTTTAGGGGCAAGAATAATAGGCGGCTGCTGCGGAACAAATCCAATGTACATCAGCAAACTCAACTCGCTCAAAGGGAAGAAGTAAGCTGTAATAATTCTCCCCCTGTAAGGTCGAAGAACTGGCACACACAGTGGGAGATATAAGGGGTTTCCATATAAAATCTTTCGATTCTAATAGAATTTCACAACCAACTAAAAATCCCTTAACACTTTTTTCAATCCTCATTAAGAAACTCCAGTTTCGTAAATCAAAAACAGTAGTTTAAGTAGTAAGCAAATAAAGGGATAAATTTATCACTTTTCTTATGAATTTCTTTATCGTAATATTGCAATGAAACGATTAAGAAAAAAATACTATGGGACTAACAAAAACAGATAATTTTACAACTGAACAAAACGAACTTGCAGCTCTTGCAAAAGCATTGGGACATCCGGCAAGGGTAGCAATTATCGAATATCTTTCAAAACAATCTAACTGCATCTGCGGAAGTATTGTTGATGCAATTCCGCTTGCACAAGCAACTGTTTCACAGCATTTAAAAGAGCTCAAAAATGCCGGCTTGATACAGGGTAACATCGAAGGAAATGCAATATGCTATTGCATTGATCCCGTTAAATGGAAAAAATTCAAAACAATGCTTGATCCAATATTCAAAATGGCAGAAAGTCCAGCTTGCTGTTAGTTTTATTTTTTTGTCATTCCTGCCTGCCCGGCTATGACGTGGCGGAGGCAGGAATCTTTAAGCATAAATACAATTATTAATCAATAACAATCTAATTTACAATTTAATATTATATGAAAATGAACACACTTAACGAAACACTAGCCCCGGAAACAAAAAAAGAAAAATCATGTTGCGGACCCGAATGCTGCAGCGATGATGTAACAGATACAGCAGTATTAGAAAATGAATTCCCCGTTGTTGGTCTAGTGACTAACAACGATACTGTAAATGATCTCACTCATTCTAAATCTGATGAAGAACTTAAACAGATAGTCAAAGAACAATACGGTAAAATAGCGGAACAGTCAAAAGAACTTAACGAATCATCCTGTTGTGGTTCAACTTCACATTGCGGCATTGCTGAAACATATTCAATTATGGCTGATGAGTATTCAGGACTCAGAGGCTACAATCCCGATGCTGACCTTGGTTTGGGATGTGGCTTACCGACTGAGTTTGCAAAAATAAAGCATGGCGATACAGTTGTCGATCTCGGCTCCGGTGCCGGTAACGATTGCTTTGTAGCCCTCTCTGAAACAGGTCAAGAAGGAAGGGTAATAGGAATAGATATGACACCGGAAATGGTTGATAAAGCCAAAGCTAATGCAGCAAAACTTGGATTCACAAATGTTGAATTCCATTTAGCTGAAATTGAAAACATGCCGCTTGCTGATAACACCGCTGATGTTGTTGTAAGCAATTGTGTAATGAATCTCATACCAAATAAAGTGAACGCTTTCAGGGAAGTATATAGAATTACTAAACCCGGTGGTCATTTTTCCATAAGTGATATCGTATTGACGGGTGAGCTTCCCTCAAAATTAAAAACAGTAGCAGCAATGTATGCAGGCTGTGTTTCAGGCGCTGTAAAAAAAGAAGAGTATCTTGAAATCATAAAAAATACCGGATTCAAAAACATTTCAATTCAAAAAGAAAAGTTAATAGTTATCCCTGATCAGATCTTACTTGACTATATGACAATAGTCGAAGCGAAAGAATTCATCAAATCAGGCTACGGAATTTACAGCATAACAATCTACGCTGAAAAATAAAACGTATCTTTTGTAGAGACGTCCCGCTGGGACGTCTCTTTGCTTTAATTATACCAGAATGTAGTTTATTAGATAAACACAAATTATATGTCAGCAAATAACTGCGCGCCAACAGAACGAAAACATTTAAGCTTCCTCGATAGATTCCTGACACTATGGATATTCCTCGCTATGGGTATTGGTGTAGCTCTTGGCTATTTCATTCCGGGTACTGCGGGATTTGTAATTTCTTTCAGTTCAGGCACAACTAATATCCCGATTGCCATCGGCTTAATACTTATGATGTACCCGCCGCTTGCAAAGGTAAAATACGAAGAGCTTGGCAAAGTATTCCGAAATTTTAAAATACTTTCGCTTTCGCTTGTTATGAACTGGATAGTAGGTCCGGTGTTAATGTTCATCCTTGCAATAACGTTTTTAAGCGATATGCCGGGCTATATGGTTGGCTTGATAATGATGGGACTCGCCCGCTGTATTGCAATGGTTATTGTGTGGAATGAACTTGCCGAAGGCAGCCGTGAATATGCCGCGGGACTTGTTGCTTTCAACAGTATATTCCAGGTTCTATTTTACAGCCTCTTTGCTTGGTTATTTATCACTGTGCTGCCTCCTCTTTTTGGAATAAAAGGACTTTTTGTCAATATCAGCATTTCTCAAATTGCCGAGAGTGTTTTTATTTATCTTGGGATACCTTTCTTTGCAGGTTTTTTAAGCAGGCTCATAATTATCAAATCAAAAGGTAAGCATTGGTATGAAACAAAATTTGTACCTAAGATAAGTCCTATAACATTGATAGCGCTATTATTTACAATAATTGCAATGTTCAGTTTAAAAGGAGAGCTTATAGTAAATATTCCAATGGATGTTGTGCGAATTGCAATCCCTTTGGTTTTTTATTTTGTAATTATGTTCTTTATTACATTCCTTGTAGGTAAAAAGCTTGGCGCTGATTATTCTCAAAACACAGCATTATCTTTCACCGCAGCGGGAAATAATTTCGAGCTTGCCATAGCAGTATCAATTGGTGTGTTTGGCATATCAAGTCCCCAGGCATTTGCCGGTGTTATTGGTCCATTAGTAGAAGTACCCGCGTTAATACTTCTTGTCAACGCTGCCTTCTGGCTTAAAAAGAAGCTGTATAAATAGTCTCTTGTCATTCTCGCGCTGTGCCCGCCTATGGTGCCTGTTGCAGAAGTCTATACTTTATTTAACACACCCCTTCGGGGAGAGGGGTGGATTCACCGAAGGTGAAGACTGCCTGCCAAGCGGCACGCATGGGGGTGTGTGATAATGAGTTGTGCTCCGAAGGAGCCCCTTTGGGGCAACAGACACTATGGCGTGGAAAGCAGGGATCCATTATATTCTATAATAATTATTTGAATGCTAGCTCTATATTCTTTTTACCAGCCTTTTGTAAAACGTTTTACTAAAATTTAAATTTGTGTAATTCGTGGTTAAAACACATTAAAAAAATATCATACCATGATACCCTTCACCCAAATTTTCCTGTTATTTTTGTTTATTAAGTAAATGAATAAATAATTATATTCGCTGTACTCAACAACGATATTATCCGCAGGATGCTCTGCATAGAAAGGCTTTACCATTATGGCAGATAATGAAAAACTGCGCTCGTTACAAATAGCTATTGAACAAATAGAAAAAGCACACGGCAAAGGTTCAATTATGAGACTTGGAGACGGAGTAATTGCAAAAATTGATGCAATTTCAACAAGTTCAATTTCACTTGATAACGCCTTAGGCATTGGTGGCATTCCAAAAGGAAGGGTTACTGAAATATACGGACCCGAATCATCCGGTAAAACTACAATATGTCTTCACATTATTGCCGAAGCACAGAAAAAAGGCGGCTTGGCGGCTTTCATAGATACTGAACATGCGCTTGATATGGGCTATGCAAAAAAACTTGGCGTTGATGTTGAAAACCTGCTTATCTCACAGCCCGAATACGGCGAACAGGCTCTTGAAATTGTTGAAACTCTTGTACGAAGTAATGCTCTTGATATAATTGTTGTTGATTCTGTTGCCGCTCTCACTCCGCGTGCTGAAATAGAAGGCGAAATGGGTGATTCTCACATGGGGCTTCAGGCGCGCTTAATGTCTCAGGCACTAAGAAAACTAACTTCTGCTGTAGCAAAATCAAATGTTTCGCTAATGTTCACAAACCAGCTTCGCGATAAGATCGGTGTTATGTTCGGTTCACCCGAAACTACAACCGGCGGAAAAGCGCTTAAATTCTACGCTTCGGTCAGACTTGATGTTCGCCGAATTGCGCAGATAAAAGACGGCACTAATGTAATTGGTAACCGTACAAAAGTTAAAGTTGTTAAAAATAAAGTTGCTCCTCCTTTCCGTGAAGTGGAATTTGATATAATCTATAATGAAGGTATTTCTAAAATAGGCGACCTTGTTGATAGCGCAGTTGATATGGAAATTATCAAAAAAGCAGGCGCTTGGTTTAGTTATAATGACCAGCGTATGCAGGGCAGAGAAGGCGTTAAAAACATGCTGCTTGAAAACCCTGAGCTTCTCAAAAAACTTGATAATGAAGTACGTGATGCTATGGGAATGGAAATTAAATCCGAACCGGTTTCAAAGAGCGCTTCTGTGAACGGTACCGGAGAATCAAAAACAAAGGAAAAAGCTAAGAAATAAATTATCCAAAGGATGTTTGCTCCCGCTACAGTCGGGTAAGTATCATTCGGATAATCCCGCCTTTGTTTTTAAAGGGGGGAAAATAATCTTGAATATTCGCCTGCCTTACTGAACGAAGTGAAGGAAGACTTGACTTAATCCATGAAGTGGAGGAAGTTTCATCCTCAATTATTCCTAAAACAAACTCTAACGTAAATCTTAGTCGGGGGTTTTTTACAATAGGATGCTTTCCCCCGTCCAAACCTCAGGCAGGGCATGCGTCCATCAGAATTTATGACAATCACAAAAATATCCAAACAAGAAAAAGCTCATAACAGGTATAATTTATATATAGATGGCAATTTCTTCTGCGGATTGTACGATGATACAATCCTCAAATTCGGCATTGCTGCTGGTGATGAAATTTCAGAAAGCAAGATCAATGATATTCGGCAATTTGATGAGTACCTATTCGGTAAAAAAATATCAATGGATTACCTTTCATACCGAATCCGAACAGTCTCAGAGATCAAACGGAAACTGAAATTAAAAAATATTTCAGAAGGTTCTATTGAAAAAGTTGTATCTCACTTAAAGGAAATGAAACTCATCAATGATGAGGAATTTGCACGCCAGTTTATTTCTGAAAAAATTAAAAATAAACCGCAGGGAAGGCGTCTGCTTCATCAAAAGCTGTATGAAAAGGGTGTTCCTAAAGAAATCAGTGATAAGATCCTTGATAAAATGCTGACACCTCAAACAGAAAAACACCTTGCTCTAAAAATATATAATAAGTTAAAACCTAAATTAACAGGCTTAAAACCCGATGAAGTAAGAAAAAAAACATTTGAATCCTTAGTACGTAAAGGATTTGATTACGATATAATTAATGAAATTATCCGTGAAAAAGCCGATTAATATCGCTAAATTTACATATTGAATATAAAATATTAGCTCTGATAAGTTAAATGATCCTGTAGGGAGTTTTAGTGAACTTCTCTCTGCTAAAACGCTAGCGCATGCTGAAAGCAAACTTATACATTTCTCAATTCGCTTTTTATCAGGTCATCTCCGAAGGACAACTTGCGTAGCATCCTTTGGAACGGACAGATATGACAAATCCAAATGTTGTGTCTTGAGTGCTTTTAATTATTTTTTCAGGAAAGTGAACGAAGTACACAAAATAATTAACCCTGAAAGGGTTATACATCTGTAATAATTTAAACCTTATTCCGAAACGACTCCATAGGAGTCGAACATAAAAATGTATATTAATGTACTCAAGTTGACCGCTTAGGAATATGTTTTAACCCCGACATTTATGTCGGGGGTTTAAAAATACGTTGAATTCAGGGCTTTAGCCCTGAAAATCATGG
>JAYTUN010000059.1:0-8856 GCA_043744495.1 Ignavibacteria bacterium | reverse complement strand
TAACCCTTTTAATGTTATTCTACGGTTACATATAATATGAGGCAACGAACCTCTTTACAATCCCATTTGGGTTACTTTAATTGTGAGGCAATTCGATGCCTGAATATATTATTGGTTTTATATTTCAGGTCTTTTAAACTATACTTATTATACTTTGTATTGTTCCTAACCCGGATAATTAAAATAGGTGAGTTTAAAAGGTATTATTGAATTCAGTTAAATTTATGCACATTTTACCATTAATATGAATTTTTGGATGCAAAATTCAGGCTTTAGGTTTTTTAAGGAATTCATAAATTTCATACTGTGAGCGCTGCGGCTCTGTACTTTCAGTCTTCCTGTATTCGTTAGTTTGTTTTTCATCAATTACTCTTGCTTTCACATTATCATCTAATTTAATATTCACAATGTGCTTTATCAGGTTTTTCAATTCTTTATCGTAAACAGGAAAGGCAACTTCAATTCTTCTGCTTAGATTTCTTTTCATCCAGTCTGCGCTTGAAAGGTAAATTTTTTCATCACCGCCGTTATTAAATATGTAAACCCTGTCATGCTCAAGGAACCTATCAATAATACTTATGCACTGAATATTTTCACTCATTGATTTAATTCCCGGGATTAAACAACATATTCCCCTCACTATCATACTAACTTTTACACCCGCATTGCTTGCATCGTATAGTTTTTTGATAATCCTTTCATCTTCAAGACTGTTTAGCTTTATTGTTATCGCAGCAGGCAGCTCTTTTTGGGCATAAGCAATTTCATTTTCTATCATTGCCTGGAAGCCCTGTCTCATTCCATACTGGGCAACAAGCAAATGTTTGAATTCATAACCCGGGTCTTTGCCTTCAAGATATTCAAATACTTTTTCAACTTCGTAAGTAATATCAGGATTTGAAGTAAAAAAACCATAGTCAGTATATAACCTCGCGGTTTTTTCATTGAAGTTGCCTGTTGAAAGGTAAGCATAATTATTTAATTTGCTTCCTTCTTTCCTGGTAATAAGCGCTAATTTAGCGTGCACTTTAAGTCCGGGCAGACTGTACAAAACTTTCACACCAGCTTTCTGCATTTCTTCGGCGCTTTTAATATTGATTTCTTCATCAAACCTTGCTTTTATTTCCACAAATGCAGTAACATCTTTGCCTCTGTGCGCAGCTTTTACCAGGGCGTTTACAATCCGTGAATCTTTTGCAACACGGTATTGTGTGATCTTAATAGATGTTACATCGGGGTCTTTTGCCGCCTGTTCAATTGCCTTAACTACATAATCGTATGATTGATACGGGTAGTAAAGCAGAAAATCTTTTTTTGAAACAGCTTCGAAAATACTTCCATAACTATCCAGTTCTTTTAATTTAAGGGGTTTTATATCATGATAGTTCAATTCTTTAATACCCGGATTTGGAAAATTAAAGAAATCGATGAAATTATGGTATTTTGCGCCTGGATAAAGATCTTCATCAGAAAGCAAAAGCGCTTCTTTTAAAAACCTTAAAAACCCCACAGGCATAGCTTTATCGTAAAGGAATCTTGATGGTACGCCGCTTGAGCGTTTTGCAAGGCTCTTCTTCATCTTATCTAGCAGGTTACCCGAAAATTCATCTTCAATATATAATTCCGCATCCCGGGTCAGTTTGATAGCATAGGATTCATGAACATTGTAGCCGTAAAATATATTAGGAAGGAACAATCTTAAAACATCATCAAGAAACATTATGTAATTATTATTTCCTATTTTTGGAAGGAGTATAAAGCGGTCTATATGATTTGTCGGAATTTCAACAATAGCATGTATATATCTTTTGCTCTTTAAATTTTTATTCCCATGTCCGTTATGTTTGGATGAAAGCTTAACTGCTAGATAGAGCCTCTGGTTGCGTAAAAAAGGCGTAATTTTCTTTATCGCAATTATCATCGGCATTATATGAGGCACTACTTGTGTATTAAAAATTTCCGAAACAAATTCCTTCTGAACGGGATTTAACTGTGTATGATTAACTAAAAAAATATTGTTTTTTTCAAGCTCAGGTTTTATGATATTGACATAAATATCACCGTATTCCTCCTGCATCTTAACAACGGTTTTATGGATCTTTTCAAGGAGCTTTTCTACGTCAAACTTTAACTCTTTTTGGGTTTTCTTCTTTAAGTCTAAAAGTGACCTTAATGAAGCAACTCTAACGCGGAAAAACTCATCCAGGTTGGAAGAAAAAATTGCAAGGAATTTGATCTTATCATAAAGCGGAGTGGCGGGGTCTCTTGCTTCCTGCAAAACTCTGTGGTTGAATGACAGCCAGCTTAACTCTCTATTGAAAAATTTATATTCCATTTGGATATTTTTTAGGGTATTCAAAAAATTCTAATTTCCCTTTTTCGTTATTTATCTTTTCCCACGAATCAAAATCAAAATTAATTTTTACAATCCCGCAGGTTGGAATATTATGTATATTAGAGTTACTGATGAAATTAGCAAAATTTGTTATTCCGTAATTATGACTTAACAGCATTAATCTATTTATATCTTTATTTACTTTTTCAATTACATTAATAAAATTACTGGTATCAGCCATGTAAAGAGAATCGTATATGATTATATTATTTTCTTTATATCCTGTTTCCCCTGCGATATATTTTGCAGTTGTAAAAGCTCTTTTTGCGGGGCTTGAAACTATTAAATCAGGTATTTCGCCCATATTCTTTAACAATTTACCCATCATGGGGGCATCGTGTTTGCCGCGCCTGTTTAGAGGGCGGCTGGAATCCTTTAAACCAAGTTCTGCCCAGCTTGATTTACCATGCCTTACTAGATATAATGAATACATAAGAATAACAAAAATAACTAAATAAAAAATTAATAACACTGCAATTAAATACACAACAGTATTATTTTGTTAAGATGAAGCAGGAATTGTTAAGACAAAGGATAAGTATTTGCAGAAAATTTCCTATTGAATATTAATGCAATTATTTTCTTTTATATGCTTCAACTCCATATTCTGAAAATTTTAGCTCAAAATTATTCAAAAAATCGGGATTATTTCTTACTGTTTCATAAATTTTATCATTTGTAGCTTCTTTATAAATAAGCACCCATTCAACATATTTGCTTGGATTATTCCTGATGGTTTCAGCTATATCAGCAGTATAATAAGTTATTCTCTCAGATAAGTTAATCCCTGTCCACGGATGCAGGGCAAATATGACATTATCATATAATATTCTGCCACCCTTATAATTGTTTTTTAAATACCATGAGAGGTTCTCACTGGGCTGGCTAAATGATGCTTTTGCTTCTGCAATTGCGGGAATATTTTCAGGAAATTCATTAAAAAATAAATATTGCTGGTATAAAAAAATAAAGGCAAGTGTTAATAATATAATTTTCTTGTATTTCAGATGTAACAAATATGATACAGCTAAGCCTGAAGATATTGCAATTGCCGGAAATAAATACAAGCCATACCTGCTGTTAAAATATCCCTGTGGTTCAGAATTCGGCAATTCAATTATTAACTGTCCTTTATAGAGCAGAAACAGAGTTGTTGGTGAAGCTATCCATAGTAAATATAATGGCAGGGATCTTAAAGAAAATTTTTCTTTAATACTGTAAAATAAAAGTCCCAGAAATCCAATTATGGAAAACAAAATTCCCGAATACAATAGAACGGAACTAAAATAAACTTTAGCTGATAACCAGAAATTATTTTTAGTTAAAAGCCTCCCGCGTTCTTCGTAATATTTAAGCTGATATAAAGTAGAAAACTGTCCTCTTGAAAATTCCAGAGGGTCGCCATATCGCAGCCAGTTATACAAAATCCACGAAGCGATAAATAACACAGGTAAAAAACCAACAATGATGGCATGCTTAACAGGCTTATTTTTATCAGCTAAGCAAATAATAAATACCAAAACAATAGTTATTAAAGCAATTGGCCAGGAATCGTAACGAGTACCTGCAGCTAAGGTAATAAATACAGAGGATAAAAATAAATAACTCTGTTTGTTATCTTTTAGCCATAATAGCAAACAATAGAAACTGCATATCATGAAAGTGAGGTAAAGCTGTTCTGTCATGGCAGTTGTCTGGAAATAGAGAGTATTATAGTTAAAAACAAAAATCAAAAAACTGAACCATGTAGCAATAACGCTTTTAGTTAAAATTTTGACTATTAGAAAGATAGCCACAGTGCTAATTACATAGGCAGGAAGGTTAATAATACTTGCAGCTAATCCTGTCTGCCACAGGTAATCTATACTAGCAAGTGGCATTAATATCAGGTTAGGTATTGGGAGCCAAACTGTGCCAAGCTGGTTGTATATTCCCGGGGATATTGAATCAAAAAATCTACGTGCAGCTTCCATCCGGTAAATTGCATCCCTGTATGCATAATTATAGCTATAAGCATAAGTGATAAACTGAGATATTAATCCGCATAATACTGATAAAATAATTGCAAAATTTAAATAGTACTTTTTAGGATAGCTTGAATTTGATTCAATTGTATTAATATTCTTATTCAAAGAAAAGATTAGTTGAAGTAATTTATCCGAAGCATGCTTCGTATAAAAATATTTTTTATATGTCTGAGTATCAATGAATTAATTGTTATTAAATAAATTATTAGATAAATTGAACTTTCATAAAATAAAAATCCTGCCAAACAGCAGGTTTTTATTTTATGAGCTAGCGACCGGAATCGAACCGGTGGCCTGCGCATTACGAATGCGCTGCTCTACCAGCTGAGCTACGCTAGCCAATTAAATTTTTAATGTTCAATTATTAATGTTCAATTTATTAAAGATTTTGTTTCGCAGAAGAAATGATTTTTCCGGTTAATTTAATCAATTCTTCACAATCATTCAGTAATGATGCATCGGATTTATTTTCAATATAGTTACTATCCCTTAATAGCCTGATCCAATAATGAGTTTCCCTTGATTCTTTATAGGCAATAGATATCTTACTGATAAAATCTTTTTTTGATTGACCACCAATAGCTTCTTCAATATTTGCTCCAATAGATGTTCCACACCTGAGAACCTGTTTTGAAAGCAAAAATTCCTTTTTCTTTACGGATAAATGCTGATAAAGTTTAATTATTCTTAGAGAGAATTTATAACTTTTATCTTTAACTATGTTTTCCTGCATATTAATTAAGACTAAACTAATTGATTATTGAAGATTGAGAATTGAAAATTAATGATTAATACCTGTACCACTCAGCTTTATATGGACCGTCAACTTCAACACCAATATATTTAGCCTGCTCAGGTGATAAAGTTTCGAGTACAGCGCCAACCTTTGCAAGGTGAAGCCTTGCAACTTTTTCATCAAGATGTTTTGGAAGCACATACACTTTATTTTCATAATTTGTATGGTTAGTCCAAAGCTCTATTTGCGCAAGTACCTGGTTACTGAATGAATTTGACATTACAAATGAGGGGTGCCCCATTGCGCAGCCAAGGTTTACTAATCTGCCTTCAGCAAGTACAATTATCTCTTTACCGTCAATATTATAAATATCAACCTGCGGCTTTACTGTTTCTTTTGTATTGCCGTAATTTTTATTCAGCCATGCCATATCAATTTCATTATCAAAATGACCGATATTGCAAACTATTGCTTTATCTTTCATTGACCTGAAATGCCTTTCGGAAATGATGTTCAGGTTACCTGTTGCAGTAACCAAAATATCAACTATTTTTGCAGCTTCATCCATTGTTACTACCTGATATCCATCCATTGCAGCCTGCAGCGCGCAGATAGGGTCTATTTCTGTTACCATAACTCTTGCGCCTGCACCGCGAAGTGATTGCACTGAACCTTTGCCAACATCACCGTAACCCGCAACAACAGCAACTTTGCCTGCCATCATAACATCAGTAGCGCGTCTGATAGCATCAACCAGTGATTCCTTACAGCCGTATTTATTATCGAATTTTGATTTTGTAACTGAATCATTTACATTTATGCATGGCAGGGAAAGTGTGCCGTTCTTCATTCTTTCATACAGCCTGTGAACGCCTGTTGTTGTTTCTTCTGAAATTCCCTTAATGCCTGCAATAAGCTCAGGGTAATCATCAAGTACCATGTTGGTCAGGTCACCTCCATCATCAAGTATCATGTTAAGTGGTTTATCATATGAACCGAAGAATAATGTCTGCTCTATGCACCAGTTGAATTCTTCTTCATTCATTCCTTTCCATGCATACACCGGGATACCCGCTGCCGCAATTGCAGCTGCTGCGTGATCCTGAGTAGAAAATATATTGCAAGATGACCATTTTACCTCAGCGCCAAGCTCTATGAGTGTTTCAATAAGCACTGCGGTCTGAATTGTCATATGCAGACATCCGGCTATCCTTGCGCCTTTTAGCGGTTTGGAATTCCTGTACTCATCCCTGATAGCCATTAAGCCCGGCATTTCAGCTTCAGCTAATCGAATCTCCTTTCTGCCCCACTCAGCTAATGTTAAATCTCTAACTTTAAACTTTTCAAGCTTTAAATCTTTTTCTAATGTTTTTGGCATTTGATTGTTTATTTATATATTTATTTTTAAAATAGTTTTCAGTTTTATATCTATTATAGTATTTAAACCAGCATCTACATTCCCAATTTTCCCAATAACTAAATCTGAGCTGATTGCAGCAAGTTTGAATAAGTTTAATTTAGATTTTTGTTTTAATTTGTTATGATTATCAGGTTCAAGAATTATTTCATCATCATTAATATTATCAATATTAGAAGATATAAATGCGACTAATACATCATTTTTCCTTTCAGCCAAAATCATAGCTGGTCTTAATTTGCTGCCAGATAGATCAGTAAAAGGAAATTTAACAAGTACAATTTCACATTTTGTCATTTATATCTTACAGCTAAATCTTTTTCTGAGTAAAGGTCAGGCTCGTTATTCAAAAATGAATAAGTCTCAGAGCTGCTGATGAGTTGTTTGAATCCCTTTTCAAATATTTCGTTATCTTTTTCATTGTAATAGTTTACTAAAATATTACGAATCTCTTCAGCTTTACTATCCGGGAGCTTATTCATAATATCCAGAGTATCGGAAATTATTTGTTGTTTTGTCATTTTGAACTTCCTTTCATTAAACTCTCAAGCTCTTTTTTGAATGCAACATAGGTATTTTCATCCAATAAACAGAACACAACTTTCACAAGAGTGGTTTCTTCTTTTGCTTCTTCCTTTTTCTTAAAGTGTTCAATAGTAGTATCTACAATTATTTTTGCACTTTCTTCAATTGGATAGCCGTAAATCCCTGAACTTATTGCTGGAATTGCAATAGATGTAAGCTTTTTAGCTTCAGCTACGTTTAGTGACGCACTTACTGCTGATGCGAGTTTTTCCGGCTCGCCTGATTTGCCGTCTTTATACTTTGGGCCTACAGCGTGGATAACATGCTTTGTCTTCATGTTTCCACCTGTTGTTATTACTGCACTGCCTGTTGGTATGTTGCCAATCTTTTTTGATTCCTGCTGCACTATCATCCCGCCTCGTTTTACAATTGCTGCGGCTAAACCGCCAGTGTGCATCAGGAAAGTGTTGGCAGGATTAACTATTGCATCAGTCTCAAGCAAAGTTATATCGCCCTGTATTACTTCAAATTCTGTATTTTCTATCTTATGGCTCAATATATTTTATTTCTTAATTTTTTGTAATTGAAATTCCAAGGTCATTTAATTGTTTTGCATCAACCGGACTTGGAGAGTTATCCATCAGTCCAACTGCGCTTGTGGTTTTTGGGAATGCAATAGTTTCACGGATATCTTTTGTACCGCAAAGTGTTGCAATGATTCTGTCTAATCCAAGTGCAAAGCCGCCATGGGGCGGAGCCCCGTATTTAAATGCTCCCAACAAAAATCCGAACTTTTCTTCCTGCTCATCCTTTGTTAATTGAAGTACATTAAATACTTTTTCCTGAATATCTGATCTGTGTATCCTTATGCTGCCTGAACCGAATTCACTGCCATTGCAAACAAGGTCATAGCATGTAGCTCTTATTGATGTTAATAGTTCAACATTGGCTTTCGGGTCTTTGCTGCCAATATCAAGCTTATCCATATCAGCATCATGCGGCATTGTAAATGCATGATGCTCTGCAGCTATTGTGCCTGAATCTTCATCATAACCAAATAGCGGGAAATCATTTATCCATATAAACTCATCATGTGTTTCATCAATCAGGTTAAAAGTATCAGCAATCTTTAATCTCAAATTACCAAGTCCTGAGAGTACTTTTTTCTTTTCTCCTGATAAAATAAAAATTACATCACCGTTTGCTGCACCAAAGTTGTTTTTAATCCCGGCTTGAATATCTTCACTTAAGAACTTCAAAATAGGTGAAACAGCTGAACCATCAACATTATATTTAATGTAACCAAGTCCGCCAAACTTTAAAGTCTTTACATAATCAGTCAATGAATCAATAATTTTCCTGGTAACAACCTGAGCAGGCAATTTAATACCGGCAACAATTCCATTTTTGGAAATTGCATCAACAAATACCTTAAAGTCAGTTGCTTTAACAATTTCGGTAATATCAGAAATTTTCAGTTCACCTTTAATTCGTAGGTCTGGTTTATCACTTCCATAGATCTGCATTGCTTCGTCATAGCTCATTATTCTAAAAGGATGAGGAAACTCTACACCTTTACAATGTTTCCAAATATCACAAATAACACCTTCAACAATCTCAAATACATCTTTTTCTTCAACAAAGCTCATTTCAAGATCGATCTGAGTAAATTCCGGCTGTCTGTCGGCTCTTAGATCTTCATCACGAAAACATTTGCATATCTGTACGTATCTATCAATTCCGCTTACCATTAATA
>JAYTUN010000058.1:0-8879 GCA_043744495.1 Ignavibacteria bacterium | reverse complement strand
TAAATTCTAAAATACTGTCATCTACTCTTACCTTAAAAGAAGTGCGTTTTTGAGTGTCTGTTTTTTCATTAATCATTTTTTTTACCTCCGATTTTTTTTATTTAAAAAATTATAAACTTATAATACGAATATAATACAATTTGCTAAATATATCAAGCGATTGCTTGATATATTTTCATAATTATCTAATATTGCTTGACATACTTAGCATTTATGATTATATTTGTAAAAGAAAGGAGGTGAAGCAATGCCCAAGAAAGAGAAAACTTTAGGGCAAGAACTCATGATCGCAAGAGAAAGCAGAGATTTGTCACTCAGAGATGTTGAAAAGCAGACTGGAATATCAAACGCATATTTAAGTCAGTTAGAACATAATAAAATTAAAAACCCCGCGACTTTTATTCTGCATAAACTTGCTATATTTTATGAAATGGAGTTTGACTTTTTACTTGAAATAGCAGGAATTTTAGAAAAAAAAATTAGAACAGGAGGTCCAAATACTCTAGCAGGTTCCGCCTTATATTCTAAAGGGGTAACACCTGAAGAGGAAAAACTACTACTTAAGTACCTAAAGTTTATTAGAATGGATAACAAAGGATAATAATGACTAAATTAGCTTCCTCTCGAGAAATAGAAAAAATCGTTCAAAATATCTTACTAGATAGTAAATGCAATGATGTATTGCCAACACCTGTCAACAGAATCATTGAATATGCTGAATTGAAAATAAATGAAGGAATTGATTTATCTAAAGTCCATCCAGGTTTTGTCAAAAAATATTTTACTAAGATAGAAAGAATTATAAAAAAAGTTAGAGGTGCTATTGATTTTAGGAAAAAGGAAATTTACTTAGACCTTAATCAAAAACCGGAAAGAAAAAATTTTGTAAAGTTACACGAAACCGGACACAAAGTATTGCCATGGCATAACGATGTATTTAATTTCACAGATGACGATTACAATTTAAGCCCTAATGTAAAGGAAGAACTCGAGAAGGAAGCTAATTATTTCGCATCATCTGCTTTATTTCAGTTGGACAGATTTAACGAGGAGGCTATGAAATTGCCTCTCGAGTTACCTTCAGCAATGCATCTAGCTAAACTATTTGGTTCCTCAGTACATGCAGCATTAAGGAGATATGTTGAATTTTCCAATAAACGCTGTGCATTGATTGTTTTAGAAACAGTAAACTTGCAGTATAGGTTACGGGATTACTTTCAATCTAGTCCTTTTACTAACGATCTTGGTTTTATACCTTGGCCTGAATTTTTTGGAAATGAGTACCCATTTATTAATGATATTCGCTCCAAAAGAATAATTCATAAAAATGGTCTAATTAATATCCTTCTGCCAGGGGAAAAAACGCTTACATTTTCTTATCATTTCTTTAATAATACTTACAACTACTTCATATTTTTGCTGCCTAAAGGCGAAATTAATAAATCCAGAACCATTATTCGATATTAATTTTACCAGTTGGTACTTCACGATTTTGACAAATTGTCAATATTGTCTTAACATCTTTGCTTAATTTTGCAAAAATATCTAATAATTAGATATTTTATTATGGTATCAAATTTGTAGCCTGTTATTATGTAAAGGTAGTTAGCTAAAACTTATGTGTAATTAGTAGATGCTCATTTGTCAATATCCTTGATAGTTATGAGTATATGCTCTATTTTCGTAATAGAACAAAATGGTCAAAAAAACTCAAAACCTCAAAAAATTTTATTTAAATATGGCAAGTATTAGCAATCCTCAATATATTGAATATGGAATCATTTAAAGTTGTTTGGTCACAGTTACAGAAATTTGAAAAGGCAGAAGTAGATAAACTTCCTTCTGGCTCGGCAGGAGTGTTTAGATTATCATATAAACATGAGAACAGCAATATCTATGTTTTTTATATTGGGCAAGCAGATGATATAAAGACAAAATTAACAGATTTACTAGACAATGCAAATATTTGCGTTAAGAATTATATCTTAACTAAAGAATGTTATTTTCGATATTCTAAAATAGAAGAGGAATATGTAAGGAAGGCAACTGAAAGATTAATGTTTAAAAGATATGTCCCACAATGCAATGAAAAAATTCCTGAAGGCAGAGAGGATATTGAAATTAATTTAAGTTAAATGACATTAACAATCTGTATACTTGCAAAAAATGGTATTGTCTTAGCGTCTGATAGTAGAGCAACATCTATGCTTACGGCTAATGATACTGTGAAGAAAATTTTTAAGCTGCATAACCATTTTGCAGTAGGAATTGCAGGGGATGGTCCTTTAGCGATGCATTTATTTAATTTAATCATACCAAAATTGCATTTTGATAAAGGAATCAATGAACTAGCTGAACAATTCAGAGATTTATTAAAAGAAAAGTATGATAATTATTTTTCGCGCCAACAAAATTTAGAGGAAAGACCAGGTTTAGCAATTTTGCTTGGTGGATATACGATTGATAATAAGGCAAAAATTATTAAGCTAGATAGTGGTGATAATTTTGTCCCGAGAGAAAGCCCGACTGGATTTGAATGTATTGGAATTCCTATAATTGCAACTTATCTTTTAAATCGTTATTATGAAGATGGTATCTCACTTAATGGTGCAAATTCACTTGCAACATTTAGTATAAAAGAAACAAGTTCCCAAGATTTTAGAGTTGGAGGAGCAACGCAAATATCAAATTTTTCAAATACAGAATCATATAGAGAACTATCAAAAGAAGAAATCAATAATATAGAAAAAATATGTGATGAGCTAAAACCTGTTTTAAAAGGGAAATTCTATCCAGAAGAATAAATTAATTTTCACATAAAATTATCGGCTTCATAATCCCTACAATTCTAGGCTACCCTTATATTCCAAGATAATCTAAAAACTGTTCCCAAGTTCAAAAAAACCACTTGCAAATTTAATTTATCATTGTAATTATCTCCCAAATTCCCTATTTTTGTGCTTTAAATAAGCAAATTTCAGATATTTTCTCCAAATTTATCAGATTAAAATTCATCCAATTACTTAAATTCAACGCACAGCATAAAACCGGAGTTTCCCGCCTTCGCGGGAATTGACCGCAATAACATGGAATACAAAAACATACTTGTCACAAAACTCGATAATCCCAAAGGATTAAAAGTCGGGCAGATTCAGCTCAATAGACCCGATGTATTAAATGCGTTAAATATTGAGCTTATGGGTGAATTAGTCAGCACTCTTGAAAGCTTTGATAAAGATAAAGAAATTGGATGTATCATAATAACCGGCAGCGTCAAGGCTTTTGCCGCAGGAGCTGATATCAAAGAAATGGCTACACAAAGTGCTATTGATATGCATATCCGTGATCAGTTCGCAGTTTGGGATAAGATCCGCAAGATCAAAAAACCAATTATCGCAGCTACATCAGGCTTCGTTTTGGGAGGCGGGTGTGAACTTACTATGGCATGTGATATGATAGTTGCCGCAGAGTGCACAAAATTTGGACAGCCTGAAATTAAGCTTGGCATTATACCAGGAGCCGGCGGCACGCAAAGGCTCACTAGAGCGATAGGCAAAGCCCGTGCTATGGAAATGATACTTACCGGCAGAATGTACTCCGCACAGGAAATGTTCGAAGCGGGACTTGTTACCCGCATCGCGGATGATGAGGTGTTCTTAGAGGAAGCGCAGGCATTGGCTAAGGAAATTGCCTCAATGCCGCCAATAGCATTACAGATGGCAAAGGACGCAATACTGAAATCATTCGATACCACAATTGAAGGCGGTTTGGAATATGAACGCAAAGCGTTTTACCTGCTCTTCGCCAGTGATGATATGAAAGAAGGAATGAACGCATTTGTAGAAAAGCGCAAGCCTGAATTCAAAGGCAAATAAACCTCAAAAATCAAACAAACCAAATAAAAACATAAATTAAAACAACTTGATAAAATACTTTTCGCTGCTTGCAGTTTTACTCTTTTCCTTTACAATAGTACAGGCACAGGATAAAAATAACGAAGTTCAGAAAAAAAGTGCATTCTCTGATTCTTCCAATTTTAATGCTGAACAGATCATTGAAATGAATAAATCAGGATTAATATCAATCTGGTATCACACAGATAATTATTATTCATATTACTCATTTACAACTATTGATACTACACTGTTAAATGGCAGCGGATTTATCTTCAGCGAAGATGGCTTAATAGGCACAAACTACCATGTTGTTGATGGAATTGACAGCCTTCTGGTTAAAACAAGTGACGGCACATTTTATGACGCGGAGTTGCTTATCATTGATGAAAAAAATGATATGGCAATTCTAAGAATTAAAAATGCAAACGGACATAAATTCCCCACAATAAAATTTGGCAATTCAGATGCTCTTAAGGTCGGGCAGGAAGTATTTGCAATTGGTAGTCCGTTAGGCTACGAATATACTATTTCACAAGGTATAATTGCAGGTATCCGGGAAAATGAAAAAGTATCATTTACTGATCCTGTAACATACTCACCTATTGAAAAGAATTTTGAAAAAGTAATACAGATAACTGCGGCAATCTCTCCCGGTAATTCAGGCGGCGCATTGTTTAACCGTAAAGGAGAAGTTATAGGTATAACCACATATACTTACACGGGATATGGTAATCTTAATTTTGCAATAGCCGTTAACAGTTTTATTTATTTTATGAATTCTATTGACCTTGCAAATATTGATAAAAACGAAGATGCAAAAAAGAAACGGCAGGAAAGTCTTTATTTTTCAAACCTAAGACTTGCCGGCAACTTTAAACAGGAAGCTACTTACAACTGGATATATGTTAAGCAAAAAGATACAATGAAAACTGTTGATACATTTATTGTAAAACAGGATTCAATTGCAAAGCTAAATTTTACCAAAGCCGAAACATTTTACTATAAATGTCTTGTTATAGCCCCTGATTCTTTCAATGTTTACAGAGAAATGATTGATCTTTATGTTTTTTGTGAGAATTTTGGTAAAGCCGAAAATCTTTACGACACTATTAAATCCAGGTTCAAGAGCGATAGTTTATTGAATCTGCTCTCATCAAGTCTTGCTAGTGCTTATACAAGTTCTAAAGAATACAAAAAAGCTCTAATGTTCTATGAAAAAATGTCTGCTAAGGATACAACAGATATTTATCTTAGATACCAGATAGGCAGCATTTATGAGAGCATGGGTAAAAATAACAAGGCTGTTAAAGAGTATAAAAAAGTTATAAAAAGAGACCCTTTATATACACAGGCTTATATTCAACTGGGCTTAATGTATTATAATAAATTTAAGGATTACAAAACTGCCAAAAGCTACATGGAAAAAGCGTATGATATGGAAATGTCAGCCTATGGCTCGACATATTTTCTTGATATTCCCTATCTGCTTGGAATGATAGCTGTAAAAGAAAGAAAAAAATATGATGCTATGCTTTATTACATGGATCTAAAAAGCATTTATTCATACACTCCTGAAGAAAATAAAAAGAAATCTGACCTCTTAAGGGCTATCAGAGGCTTAAATTAATATTTCATATAGATGATACACAAATTTGATGTTGTAATTGTTGGAGCAGGCGGGGCAGGTCTCCGGGCTGCTGTTGAAATACCAAAAGAATATTCATGCGCGGTAATATCAAAAGTTTTCCCTACCCGCTCGCATACAGGTACAGCGCAAGGCGGCGTTTGCGCTGCACTATCCAATGAAGAAGATGATTCATGGTTAGACCATGCGTTTGATACTGTAAAAGGTTCTGATTACCTTGGCGACCAGGATGCAATTGAAATAATGTGCCAGGATGCCCCTAGAGCTATCATAGAGCTTGAGCACATGGGCATGCCCTTTTCACGCACACCGGAAGGCAAAATTGCACAGCGAAAGTTTGGCGGTCATACTAAGCTAGAAAATCCAAAAGATCCTAATTCTAAAAGGGTTCCCGTAAAACGCTCTTGTTATTCCGCAGATAGAACCGGGCATGTTATGCTTCAAACCCTTTACGAAAACTGCATAAAGAATAATATAAATTTTTATTCTGAATATTTCCTTACTGATATTATAATTGAAGATGGTATCTGCAAAGGTTTAACTGCTATTGATATGGCTACCTCAGAAATTCATATTTTTCAGGCTAAGGCTATAATGTTTGCCACCGGCGGTTATGGTAGGGCATTCAGAATTACATCAAATGCTCACGTTGGCACTGGTGATGGCTGTGCGCTTGTCTATAAGGCAGGCTTACCGCTTGAAGATATGGAGTTCTTCCAGTTCCATCCAACAGGCTTATGGAGATTGGGCATTCTTGTTTCAGAAGCCGCACGAGGTGAGGGCGGTATATTAAGAAATAACAAGAATGAGCCGTTCATGGAAGTTTATGCTCCTTCGGTAAAAGATCTTGCGCCAAGAGATATGGTATCCAGAGCTATCATTTCTGAAATAAGAGCCGGCAATGGAATTTTAGGAAGTGATGGCACTTTTTATATCAATCTTGATCTCACTCATCTTGGTAAAAAAGTAATTGATGAAAAAATTCCTGAAATTACCGGCTTTGCAAGAACATATCTGGGTGTTGAACCTACTACGGAATGCGTTCCAATTCAGCCTACAGCACATTATGCAATGGGCGGCATCCCCACAAATTTTGATACAGAAGTACAGGCAGATAACAACGGAAACAAAGTAAGCGGATTTTATGCTGCTGGTGAATGCGCCTGCGTTTCAGTTCATGGTGGTAACAGGCTTGGAACAAACTCGCTGCTTGATATCATAGTTTTCGGAAGAAGAGGCGGCAAAAAGATATCGGAGTTCCTTAAAACTGCCGAGCCGCAGGAGTTTAAAGCTGACCCGGCTGAGAAAACAAAAGAAACAATAAGCAAGCTTCTTGAACAAACAGGAAATGAAAAAATATCCGTTATCAGAAAAGAGCTTCAGCAGAACATGATGGATAAATGCGGTATCTTCAGAAATGAAAAAGAACTGGCTGAAAATAAGCTACTGATAAAAGAATATATAGAAAGATATAAAAGTATAGCAATTCAGGATAAGAGCAAAGTATTCAATACAGATCTTATTGAAACAATTGAGCTTGGCAACCTGATTGACATTGCCGAGAGCATCAATGAAAGCGCGCTTAACAGACAGGAGTCACGCGGAGCGCATTCAAGGGAAGATTTCCCGAAACGTGATGATGAAAAGTGGATGAAGCATACTTTTATCACAAAAAATGATTCAGGAGATCCTAAGATAGATTACAAGTCTGTTGTAAAGACAAGGTTTGAACCAATGGAAAGAAAATATTAAAAGCAGGCAAAAGTAAAAAAGCAAAAGGCAAAAACTTAAAAAGCAAAGAAGAAGCAAAGCAAGTTCAGTAAAAAAGCCAAAGTAAACAGCAAAATACTAAATATAAGTGATATGCAGGTAACTTTTAAAATATTAAGATTTAATCCCGAAACAGACATAGAACCTCATTTTGAGGAATACAGGTTTGAAGCCCAGGAAAACATGAGTGTTCTGGACTGTCTTCACAAAATCAAATGGGAGCATGACGGCTCCCTGACTTTCAGACGCTCATGCGGGCATGGTGTTTGCGGCTCTGATGGTATGAGAATTAACGGAAGAAATCATCTTGCATGTTCAACTTTGCTTAAAAGCCTGAATATAAAAAAAACTATAGTTATTGAACCGCTTCCTTCAATGCCTATTATTAAAGACCTTATTCTGGATATGACTGATTTTTACGATAAAAATAAAGCAGTAAAGCCTTATCTTATTAACAACAATTCTGCGCCTGAAAATAGCGAAAGGCTTCAATCAAACGAAGATGCTGAAAAGCTGTTTGAATCAGCTAAATGCATCTTATGTGCATGCTGCACAACAAGCTGTCCATCAACATGGTCAAATAACAATTATATCGGTCCCGCAGCACTCTTAAAAGCATACAGGTTTATATTTGATACCAGGGATGAAGCCGCTGATGAAAGGCTTGATATTATTGATACACCTGATGGTATTTGGCGCTGTCATACTATCTTCAATTGTATTGAATCATGCCCAAAAGATATCAATATTACATGGCATATTTCACAGCTTAAAAAAGAACTTGCCAAAAGGGAATTATAATATTTAAATTTCCGTAAGGAGGATTTAATTTTAATGTTTCAGGATTTTGCAAATAGGAAATTCCGCGATTATATGTCAATGCTTGAATTTCCTTCAGGCAGAATAACTTTTGAGCGGTTATGGAATTCATCACTCCCTCCCTTTATTATCAGTTTTCTTGAAAATTATATTCCTAAACATAATATTCCAATTGATAAAAAAGATTTTGAAGACCTGCTTAATAAGGCTATAGTTTTCAATATCAATTATATTATTAAGCCTAAGAATACCTTATTAAAATTCATGTTTGGAGAGCTTGAAACCCGGCCAGTAAATTTCATATATAACCGACTGAAATATTTTCAGTTCTATGGGTATTATATATCACAGTTAGAAGATTTTATCGCGGTAAATTCGCTTGAAATTGTTTCTTACAACCAGATAGAGCATCTTTTAAATGAGGTGAACCGAAATCTGCTGGGCGAAATTTCCGGCAAACAGAACCAGGCTCACAGGATGAACCTTGTAAAACTGCTTTATTATTTCTTCCATGATCTAGGTGAGAACAACCCTATTAATATTAAGCTCCCCAAAAAGATCCTTTCGGCATTTTTTTCTGATAAGGGATACACGGAAATCAAGAAAAAAATTGACGGGTTCTTCAGTGAAGATATATTCATCCAGGAAGCTATTGAGCTTATGGACCCTGAAAACAGAAAGCTGCCGCGTGAGAAAAGTGATACCGGAGTAAGCGAAGAACAGATAAAACAGATAATTTCCAAAGCAAA
>JAYTUN010000057.1:0-2299 GCA_043744495.1 Ignavibacteria bacterium | reverse complement strand
CGGGCAGCCACGTGTGGAACGGGAACATGGGTACTTTAATAGCAAAACTGATGCCAAAGAAAATAAACAGCCATAGCTGGATATTTTCGGGGATATATGGTGATACTCTTTTTATTTCAAGATAATCGGTGGTGAACTTCCCAAGCTGTGGCACTGCGTATTGTGATACCCAAATAATAGCAACCAGCATCAGCAAACTGCCGAACATTGTGTATAGGAAGAACTTTAAGTTTGCATAGTATTTGTTTTTGCCGCCCCAGAAACCAATTATAAAATACATGGGGATAAGTATCAATTCCCAGAAAACATAGAATAGTATCAAGTCTAATGAAAGAAATACTCCGAACAAACTTCCCATTAAGATAAGAAGCAGGAAGTAAAATTCTTTTACCCTTGTAAGAGTTGAATTCCAAACAGCAAGTATTGTAACAGGAAAGATGAATGCCGTCAGCATAACCATTAGTAAAGAAATACCATCAATGCCTACCTGATAAAAAATATTAAAATCCTTAACCCACTGGAAGCGCTCAACGAACTGGAAATCAGGGTTAGATCCATTATATATTGAGAACAGGTATAATGAAACTCCAAATATACCTGTTGAAACTACCATTGAATATATTTTTACAAGTTTCTCGTTACTTCTGAAAAATAGGATCGGTATTGCTAAAATGATTGGCGCAAAGATCAGTATAGATAGTATGTTATTCACCTGATTATAATTTTTAAAATTTTAATAATACTTTTTTATCTTAATATCTGCGTTACTTTTCTCTGAATATTTTTAAATGAAACTAATTTTGATGATTTTCATGGAACTGCTTCAAGCGCTCTTCAAGCTCCGGTAATTGCAAGTCATGAACAAGCGAAACACATGCCCTTATACCTTCTTTCCTTAAGCTGCCTGTGTTTGATAGCGAAATAGCGCTGATACCGTAATATAGCAATTCTTCTATAAGGGCTTCGCCTGAATACCCGTCATAAGCTACAGTGAAATAAAACCCGTCAGCTATTGCTTCGCCGTCATCATGGTCATAAACTATCCTGAAACCATTTTCAAGAAACATTTTTTTCATTTTCTTGGCACGCACTCCGTATATCTTTACTTCCTTTATGAAATCAAGCTCCCCATCGTTTACAGCTTTTATCAACGCAGCAAATGCGTATTGGGTGGAGTGGGTAACGCCCGCGCTGACTGAATATGCCGCGCCGAATATCATTGTATGTCCAAAATTTGAGCTGGTAAAAAATCTTTGCAGATCTGGATAGTCTCTGATAAACAGGCTGTTCGAAATGATTATGCATCCTATCCTCTGCCCTGCATAAGAAAATATCTTTGAGCCTGATACAAGTATAATATAATTATTGCAGTATTTTGCAACCGATGGCTGATTAGGTTCTTTGCCGGGTTTGGAATAATCCTTGCGGAAATCCATGTTAAAATATGCAAGGTCTTCTATCGGGATCACATCATACTTTGTGCAAAGCTCACCAATAATTTTCAGCTCATTTTCTGTGAAGCATATCCACGATGGGTTATTTGGATTTGAATACAGCAGGCATGAAATATTTCCAATTTTTAACTTCTCTTCAAGTACTTCTTTCAGCTTTTCACCGCGGAATTTGTAAACATCAATATTCGTCTGGTTGATTCCCAGAACTTTTAGCTGCATTTTGTGTACAGGGAATCCCGGGTCTAAGAACAGAACAGTATCTTTGTTCTTATCAGCTCTTGCAAGAGTTAAAAAAGTAATAAAGCTTCCGCTTGTTGAACCTGTACAGGGAATACAGCATTTTTCCTTTACGTCTATATCCAGAAATAATTTTATAAATCTTGAAACTTCACGTTTAAGTTCTGTTATACCTTCAATTTCCGGGTACGCATTGGCTACTCCTTTTTTCAATGCTTCAATTTCTGCATTGATACCAATAACTGATGCAGGGAGTCCGGGGACACCCATTTCCATCCTGATGAATTTTTTACCGCTTGCTTTTTCTATTTCGTTTATTAGGGAGCGTATTTCTCTGATTGATGCTTTGCCAATGCATGGCAGTTTTGATTCTTCTATCTTCTGTTTAACTATATTATAGTCTATAGGAGTGTTGCTCCGTATATTTGACGAAGTATTTAACAGAGTATTTTCCAGTACGTCTTTCAATTTATTTGTTTATAGACAAGTTATTTTAATATTTGGGTAAACATTTATTAACAAACTTACTCAAAAATTGGGTTTTATTCAATAAATAAAGGAATGACAATAAATCCTGCTAAGTACACGACAGTAAACCGACAACTTCT
>JAYTUN010000056.1:0-8903 GCA_043744495.1 Ignavibacteria bacterium | reverse complement strand
ATTTAAGCTATGACCCCCTTGTGTTCCCCCTGATAGGGGGAAATGATAAAAAGAGAAGTTTTAACGGTTTCTGTATCGGAGGCGGTCAACTTGAGTTAGTAAGTTGAAAAAAGATCTACTTTACTAATTCAGTGTATAAAAATCTTCTTTTTCGTGGTTATGGAGGCGGATAAGATCAGCTCTTACAAGGTTAACAAGTATCCGGCTTGCCCGCCTGTTGGATAGGTTTAAATATTCTCTGAATTCACTTAATGTAACACGCTCATTCGTTCCAAGATAATCAAGCAATGCTTTTTCTTTGTCTCCAAGGTTGAATATTTGAGGAGGCGAGTCAGGTCTTAATTTCTTAAGTACTTTTATTGTTTCTTTTGAAGCCTGCACTGACCTATCTTTTACCCTGATGTAAACTTTTGTATCATCATCATCTTTCTTACCATTTTCAATTAATCGGTGCGGTTTAAATTTACTCTCAGGAATATTTACTATAATAACATCCTTCCTGTATATATGCATTATATCAATAGTGTGGTTCAATTCAGGTTCACAATAAAATCTTGCGGCAAGGTCAATATATTCAATTTCACCTTTCTCGCTTTCAACACCAACTACTGACTTATCATCATCAATACCGAATAATATCCTGCCTCCGTGAGTATTAGCAAAAGCTATCATTTCCTTCGCAATTTTTTCTGGTTCGGTAAACTTGCGCTTGAACTCGACTGTCTGGCTTTCACCTGATTCTATCAGTTCATTTAATTCATACAACGATATCTTCGTATTTTTCAGAATATTCATTTAATACTGTAAGTGATATTTTGGTTAAATAATTTCCGGCAGGTTCTTCTTACTTGAAATATTTTTATTGCTATCCAGGTAGCTTTGAAGCATTAGCGCTGCGGAAATAATATCAATATTGCCTTTAACCTGCCTTTGTTTTTTCTTCATGCCTGATTCTATCATGGAATCAGCCGCCATTTTAGACGTAAACCTTTCATCCCACCTGGCAACTTCAACTTTATCATAAGGCGGATTTACAAATGCTTTCTTCAGCTCTTCTTCGAACTTTTCTACTTCAAGTGTCTGCGGAGTTTTTTCTCCTTTGAGGTTAAGCGGGTAACCCAGGACGGCAAGGGTAATTTCTTCATCTGTTACTATCTGTTTTATCCTTTTAAGCGCATCTTTATTATTAGATATCGCCTCCCTGCCGAAGGCAATTGAGGCGGAATCATCAGATACCGCAATACCTATTCTAACGGAACCATGATCTATACCAAGAATTTTAGACATATCGCCAATTATAAATAATGAATTGAACAAATATAGTAAAAAAGAAACAGAATTGTAAAATCAAATTAAGAAATAATAATTTAAGAGATTTGGAGAATGTATATTTAAAATAAATATCCGAAAGATGCCGTGCCCGCATCAGGAGCTTGTTGCCCCAAAGGGGCTCCTTCGGAGCAGAAGTCTATACTTTATTTAACACACCCCTTCCGCTTCCACGCCAAAGGCGGGCAGGCGCTCCCACCCCTCTCAAGAGGGGAATATCCGAAAGTGCCCCTTTGGGGCAACAGACACTCAGGAGTGGCTTCGCATAATAATTCAAACTACAAAAGTTTTAGATAAAAACTCTTGTAGTTTGATAAAAGTATAAAGTAAGATAATTACAGCATTAAACTAACAGATTAAACTTAACAATTATACTAAAGGTCTTTTAAGGAATTCTTTTAGTAACTTACCTGGTTTAAAATGCATTTTCTTCCTTGCGGGAACATATACAAATTCACCGGTTTTAAGATTCCTTGCCTTGGGCTTTGGCTTCGTTATTTTTACTTCAAACACCCCAAAATCCCGGATCTCTATCCTCAAGTCAGGACTTGCTGTCATAAGCAATTCCCTGATGCTATCAAATAAAGCATCAACAGCTGCTTTTTCAGAGATCTTTCTGCCTTCAAATTTCTTGGCAAGCTTCATCTCGATATCCTTTTTGGTAAGTGTTCTAACGCGAATCTTCTTCTCCTTTGTAGTTTCCATACCCTTCTTTGTTTAAATTTTTAAAATTATTTATTTTTAATAAATCTATTAAAATATGATACTAAAGACACTATAGCCAATACTACTGATAAAAATAGCAAAACAGTATATAAAAGTTCCGTAATTTCACTATGATAGGAAAGAAAATTTCCAAATTGCCCAAATTTCGCTCCTTTTGAGAAAATTGCAATTAAAAGGGTTGTTCCAATTGCTACTGCAGCTGCTTTTCCAAGCCAATTTGATTGTAATACAGTGTTCTTTTTGGAGTTTAAATATAAGCCCCCAACCAGTATTAGCGCATCACGTGAAACGGTGATAATTACAAACCAAAGCGGAATTATTTCTTTAAAAAATAAAATGAGTATGATTGTTAATAATGAGACCTTATCTGCTATCGGATCAATTATTTTCCCAAGCTCACTAATTTCATTCCTGCTCCTGGCAAAATATCCGTCAAGTATATCTGTAACCCCCATGGCAAGAATGAGCAAACATGTCAATAAATAATTATCATTCAGTAAAAAGTAAGCGCAAATGCCAAGAAGTAAAAATCTTGACATACTTAATAGATTCGAAACGTAGAAGTATTCTTTATTCAATATATTAAATTTTATACATTTACGTTACAAATATAATAAACTAAAACATTAATAATTATTCAATTTTTTAGCTTTTTTATTATAAACTTCATAGTTATTTTGCTTATTTACCTCAAATATTATTAAAACGATGTTAAAATTCTTAACAATTACAATTATGATGTTTATAACTACAACGGGAATTAAAGCCCAGACTACAAAGATCGATTTTGAAGAATTTGACCTTGCAAATGGCTTACATGTAATACTGCATAAAGATAATACAAACCCAATTGTCAGCGTTGATATATGGTACCATGTTGGCGCTAAGGATGAAGACCCGGGAAGAACAGGATTTGCGCATTTATTTGAACATATAATGTTCCAGGGATCACAGAATGTTGGTAAGACCGAGCATTTTAATTATATACAGAAAGCCGGCGGGACGCTAAACGGAACTACAAATCAGGATAGAACTAATTATTTTGAAACGGCTCCAAGCAATCAGCTTGAACTGCTATTGTGGTTAGAATCAGACAGGATGTCAACCCTTGAGGTAACTCAGGAAAATTTTGATAACCAGCGTGATGTTGTAAAAGAAGAAAAACGTCAGCGTTACGATAACGTTCCGTATGGCTCGCGCTGGGGTGAAATGATGAAGCGCATATTTAAAGGGCAAACTTATGAGTGGATCCCAATTGGAAGTATGGAAGACTTAAATAGCGCAGATCTTTCGTATGCGCAGGAGTTTTACAGAAAATACTATTCACCAGATAATGCAGTACTGGTAATTTCGGGTGATATTGAATATAATACTGCAAAACAGCTTGCGGAAAAATATTTTGGAGATATTAAACCGGCTCGCACAAAGAAAAATACTTATCCTGAGATTATATTTAACCAGGGCGAAATAAAAGATGTTATTTATGATAACGTTCAGCTTCCGGCTGTTTATATTGGATATAAAATACCCGGGACAACATCCAAAGATATTTATGCACTTGAAATGTTATCACTGATACTTGGCGACGGAAGAAGCTCAAGGCTATACAGGGATATTGTTTATGAAAGAAAATCCGCAAAATCAACCGGATCATTTTTATGGGATAATGAAGTTGGCGGTTTACTTATTGTTTTCGCTACGGGTTTCAAGAATACCAATACTGATTCTTTAATAGATAATATTACAAATATCATTAACAGCATAAGCAGTGATGAAGTTAAGGATATTGAAATTGAAAAAGCAAAGAACTCTGTAGAAAACGATTTTATTAACCACATGCAGACTGTTATGGGTAAAGCCGATGCACTGGCAAGTTACTGGACATTTTTCAAAAATACCAACTTAGTGAACACAGCAGTTGATAATTACCTTGCGGTAACAAAGGAAGATATTCTTAGAACTGCAAAAAAAATCCTTACAAGTAATAACAGGGTAGTTTTAACATACCTCCCGAAAAATGGGAAGACATCAAACTGAATTGAAAAGAAAGCATATTGAAAAGAAAGCATATTGAAAAGAAAGTAAACTGAAAGAAAGCAAACTGATTAGATGACAGAAAATGCATTTAAAGAAAAAATGGAAACGGAAAAGAACTCACAAACTAATTTAGCTAAAGGGAATATTAACATAACAGAACATACTTTAAGCAACGGCTTAAATATTGTATTGACCGAAGATAATTCAATCCCTTCGGTTGCAATAAACCTGTGTTACCATGTTGGCTCAAAGAACGAAGACCCTGATAAGCGCGGATTTGCACATTTGTTTGAGCACCTTATGTTTGAAGGCTCAAAGAACATTGCGGCGGGCGAATATGACCGGCTTTCACTCCAGGCAGGATGTGAGAATAACGCATACACTACTGAAGATAAAACCAACTACTATTTATTAACGCCTTCGCATCAACTGGAATTTGGTCTGTGGCTTGAATCTGACAGGATGCTGGAATTTTCAGTGACTGAAAAGAGCCTAAAAATACAAAAGGGCGTTGTGATAGAAGAAAAGAAACAGGTTTTTGATAACCGTCCATACGGAAGCGTCAGCTTAAAGCTTGCTCCACTGTTATATAAAAACAACAGCTATGGGTGGGATACAATAGGCGATGTTAAAGATATTAAACTTGCAAAACTAAGCGATATAAAAGATTTTTATGAAAGATACTACACTCCCGATAACGCTGTATTGACTATTGCCGGTGATTTTGATTCAGGGAATGCGATAGAACTTGCTGAAAAATATTTCGGCTCAATACCAAGAGGCAACTATTCAAACGATCATGTTGCAAACGGTAAAAATTTTCATGACGAACCTTTAACAGGTGAAGTAATGAAAACTATTTACGATGAAATTCAGCTTCCAGGAATATTTGGAGCATATAAGATCCCTAAAGAAAACTCAATGGAGCATTATATATTTGATATTTTAACAGATATTCTTTCAACTGGCGAGAGCTCGAGGTTATACAATGAGCTTGTTTACAAAAAACAGCTTGTTTCAGATATTGGCTGCTGGGTTGAAGGCAGGGAGTTTTCGGGGCTTTTACATTTCTACGCAATATTAATGCCGGGCATAAATATAGAAACTGTCCAGGCTGAAATTGACAGGATAATTGACGAAGTATGCTCAGGAAGCATAACAGGCAGAGAGTTAGAAAAGATCAAGAACAGGATAGAAACAAGACATGCATACAGAATGCAGACCAACCTTTCTAAAGCTGATATGATATCACATTACAAAACATTTTACGATAACCCATATATGATAAATACTAATATCGATAGCTATATGTCAGTTACACTTGAAGATATGCAAAGTGCTGCAGTAAAATATCTAAAAAATTCCGGAAGGGTAATATTAAATTACCTGCCTAAGATTTGAAGTGATCATTACTTTAATTAAGAGATGATACAAAAAATTAAAATAACAATATTTTTACTTATAATAATATTTATGACAAATAATATATCAGCGCAGAATAATAATGAGAAGCTTGATAGAACCAAGCCTCCAAAACCCGGACCGCCAAAAGACGTTCAGTTCCCCGATTATTTTGATACGACACTTCCTAACGGAATAAATGTACTTGTAATAGAAAACAATAAAATACCTGCTGTATCAGTAAGAATGGTATTTAAAAACGCAGGCTCATTTAATGACGGAGATAAATATGGTTTAGCTTCAATGACTGCTGAAATGCTTGCTAAAGGAACAACAAAACGCTCTGCAACAGAAATTGCAGAAGAAATTGATTTCGTAGGCGGCAGCTTAAATGCAGGCAGTGATTGGGACGGAAGTTATATATCACTATCTGTTCTCAGGAAGCATCTTAATACAGGAATTGATATTTTAAGTGATGTAGCGCAGAATCCGGTTTTTGCTGAAGAAGAATTAGCACGAGTAAAAGAACAAAGACTCTCAAGCATACTACAGGGTAAGGATGACGCAGGGAACCTGAGTGATAAAAAATTCAGCAAGGTTGTATTTGGCAATTTCCCATATGCAAATCCGCCTGAAGGAACAGAGCAAAGCGTTAAAAATATCACAAGGGCTGATTTAGAAGATTATTATAAGAAAAACTATTATTCAGGAAATCTGATTATTGCTTATGTAGGTGATATCTCAAAAGAAGAAGCATTAAATATCACTGCGGATAGATTTACAAACCTACCAAAAGATGTAGCCATCAATTTAAATTCATTTGAATTTAAACCGGTTGAAGGTAAAAATAAGGTCTATATAGTAAATAAACCCGGCGCTGTACAGTCAAATTTAAGGATCGGGCATATTGGGATAGCAAGGAACAATCCAGACTATATTGCAGTAACAATAATGAATACTATTTTGGGCGGCTATTTTGGGTCAAGAATTAACTATAATTTGCGCGAAAAGCATGGTTATACATACGGAGCAAGAAGTGGTTTCAATCCGCACCTGCTCTCAGGTGATTTTTCTGTCGATACAGATGTAAGAAATGAAGTTACCGATTCATCAATTACACTCATCTTTGATGAGCTTAAGAGCATAACAAGCGCAGAAGTAACCGATGAAGAGCTTGAAACTGTTAAGAATTATACAACAGGGATATTTCCGCTTCAGCTTGAAACTGCAAATGCAGTTGCCTCAAGGGTAATTAACCTGAAACTATATAATCTTCCAAAGGATTATTACAGTAAATACATAAGCGCTATTAACAGCTTAACAAAACAGGATATACTTAATGCCGCGAAGACATACATTCACCCAGAAGATATGTATATAGTTGTTTCAGGGGATGCAGTCGCGATAAAAGATAAGCTGGCTAAATTTGGAGAAGTTCTGGTTTATGATGCAGACGGGAATCAAATAACAAATAACAAATAACAAATAACAAATAACAAATAACAAATAACAAATAACAAATAGTAAAGAGTAAAAAACGAAAATCAGCTTCATAATAATATATTAATGGAAGAAAATAAAACTGTAGCAAAAATGCCTTCTTTGAGTACCAATGGCAAGACATCAGGAAGTGATGTTGAGCTTGTTAAGTATTTAAATACAAAGTTCCGTGAATTAAAAACCGAAGTAGCCAAGGTTATTGTTGGGCAGGAATCGATCATTGACCAAATGATAATTGCAATTTTATCGCGGGGACACTGCCTGCTGGTTGGGGTACCCGGACTTGCAAAAACGCTGCTTGTAAAAACACTTGCAGATGTTCTCGAGCTTAAGTTCAGCAGGATACAATTTACACCTGACCTTATGCCAAGTGATATTGTAGGTACAGAAATTCTTGAAGATAACAGATCAACCGGAATCAAGAGCTTTAAGTTCATCCACGGACCGGTTTTTGCGAACATGGTATTGGCAGATGAAATTAACCGGACACCGCCTAAAACACAATCAGCCCTGCTTGAAGCGATGCAGGAGCATAAGGTAACCGCCGCGGGCACAACCTACACGCTTGATGAACCATTCTTTGTACTTGCAACTCAGAACCCGATTGAGCATGAAGGAACCTATCCCCTGCCTGAGGCGCAGCTTGACAGGTTCATGTTCAATATCTGGCTTGATTATCCATCAATAAGCGAAGAAATGGATATTATCAAATACACAACAAGCATGTACACTCCAAAGCTGAACATAGCGCTTAAGAAAGATGAAATAATGATGCTTCAGGACCTTGTTAAACGAGTTCCCGTAGCTGATAATGTTATTGAATACACTGTTAACCTTGTAAATAAAACCAGACCTGCCGGCGCGGCCGCGCCAAAGTATATTAAGGACTGGCTTGAATGGGGTGCGGGTCCAAGAGCTTCTCAGTATTTAATTTTAGGAGCAAAAACCAACGCAATTTTAAGTGGTAAATATTCACCTGATATTGATGATGTTAAGAAGGTAGCCAAACCTGTTTTAAGGCACAGACTCATTACCAATTTTAACGCCGAAGCCGATGGAATTAAGACGATTGATATAATAGAGAAGCTGATAAATGAGTAGTTGTCTCGCTAAGCAACTAAAGTCAGGAAGGCGCGGGATTTCGCCTACGGCTCAAAGTTGGTAAGTTGATGAGTTGTTTCTCATTCCAAACTCCAGAGACTGTCTCAAAACTACTCTTGCGAGGAGCGAAGCGACGAAGCAATCTCATTAATTTAACTAATTTCAAACAATAATTAATTTTGTTTAACTGAAAAACAATTAAAAAATGACTTATGAGACAAACTCTCCAGTTTGGGAATGCAATTTCTTGTGAATTTTAATATGAGACGACCCTGCGGGTCGTCTCTACTATAAACGCTCGTGTCAGGTCCTCAGACCTGACACATAAAATAATTATTATGAAAACTACCTGCTATTTTTTATTTTTAACTTTAGCTTTTTCACTTATTGGCTGCTCAGGCACAAAGATAACCAAAAACACTAAAGACCTAAAGAACTCCAAATACTTCAGAATACTTGCCGATTCGGATGACGCTCCAATATTTGTGAAGCTGCAGGATGACTTAGCAATTGATCCCAAAATGGAAAGATATACCGTAACTATTGATATTCGCTCGAATGAACCATCGCAGCAGTATGTATTATTCGGGGATGAATATAACCCGTTAAGATTTAGTTGGTCACAATTATCTGAGCAGGTTCGCACCGGTCTCATTAATTGGACTGGAAGCAACAAAGAGAGGTTGGATTAAAGTTGCGGATTTATGTTATTGGTGACGCTTCGTTAAACACCAACAACGGGAATAATGACTATTGTGAGGAGCTAAGCTACCCGGCAATCTCATACCTAAAGCAATTGTTTCACGGAG
>JAYTUN010000055.1:0-9023 GCA_043744495.1 Ignavibacteria bacterium | reverse complement strand
TTCACCCGTATCAATCAGGTTATCTATTAATGAGGGGAGCTTTCTGTATTCATCGGGACCTAAGACAAGATCAACCACCCCTTTTTTTGTGAAAAGATCCCGCTTAAGCCTTTCAGCCATGCAACCAATTATTCCAACAACAAGCTTTGGATTTTTCTTCTTGTATTTTTTAATCTCAGTTAAACGCTGTATTACCCTTGCTTCGGCATTTTCGCGGATACTGCACGTGTTAATCAGAATAATGGCTGAGTCATCAATGTTTTCAGTTATATCATAACCGCTTTTTCCCATAATCCCGTTCACAATTTCAGTATCTGCAAAGTTCATCTGGCAGCCATAAGTTTCAACATACAACTTTTTTCCAATATCTGTTACCGGCGAGCTATCACCTGTAAAGGTTTCTATGGGTATGTATTTATCCAGGTCTTGGTCTTCCAATTAATATATTGCTCTTAATATTTCTGTTACAACTATTTTATTCCTGTTATTTTAAGATCTCTTGCCCTGATATACTTAAATTCATTTACACCGCATATCTGCGGATTCATATATAATCGCAGTTCAAGCCAAACTGTATCACCCAGATTTGCGACTTGAAAACTATGATGCATATTTACATCTCCATTATTCTTAGAATACAGTACTTCATTTGTGACTACTGCATTATTGCTTAAAACCGAAACTGTTGCATAATCGCTGGTTGAATAACTTTCAAATTCAATTTTAATTCGGCTATAAGGACTAAATGAAAACGTATCATTTAAAAAATGACTGCGGGTAAATGCATAACAGCCTATAACAATCGCGCTATCAACCAACCCCTGTTCCTGGTAAAGCAGAGTTTCATTATCCTGCATATTAATTGAGCTATCTTCACCGCAAGATATCAGCAAATAAGATAAACTGAATAGTATAATAGAAACAATATTTTTCAATACGAATTATAGAGCTTTCTAAATTAAATAATTACTTTTTCTTTAGACATCAAATGGTCTTTAATTATCTCCGCTATGCCTATAGCATCAAGCTTCAGATCTCTGTACAGCTCATCAGGTGTGCCGTGCTCAATAAACTTATCTGGCAAGCCGTGAACTATTAGATCAACATCTTTTATATTATGCTGGTTCATAAATTCAAGTACTGCTGAACCAAATCCGCCGGTTATAACATTATCTTCAATTGTAATAACTTTTTTATGCCTGCTAAAAACATCCTTAAGCAGTTCCGCGTCAAGCGGTTTAACAAACCTTGCATTTACAACTTCAATATCAATACTTTCCTTAGCAAGCTCCGTTCTTGCTTTTAAACCCATATCAACCATATTACCAATTGCTATTATTGCTGCATCTGTGCCTTTTTCAACAATCTCACCTTTGCCAATTGGTATCTGTGCAAATGGTTTAATTTCTACTCCAAGTGCATTGCCTCGAGGGTAACGCATTGCAATGGGTCCTTTTTTATAAAGCGTAGCAGTGTATAGCATATCACGAAGTTCTTGCTCATCTTTAGGCGCCATTAACACCATACCCTGAATGCAGCGCATATAACTCAGATCAAGCGCTCCGTGATGTGTAGGACCATCTGCCCCAACAATACCTGCCCTATCCATAACAAAAATCACAGGCAGCTTCTGAATAGCACAGTCATGAATTATCTGGTCATAAGCTCTTTGCAGAAATGTTGAATATATTGCGCATACTGGGGTGAATCCTTCTGTTGCCATACCGGCTGCAAATGTTACTGCATGCTGTTCTGCAATACCTACATCAAAATATCTCTCAGGCATTTCCTTCTGTAAAATATCCAAACCTGTTCCATCAGGCATTGCTGCTGTTATGCCAACTACTTTTTCATTCTGTTTGCAAATTTCTACAAGCGCATTACCAAATATCTTTGTGTATGCAGGTGAGCCGCCTGATTTTTTAATTGTTTCACCTGTATCTTTATCCCATGGAGTTGATGCGTGGAATTTCTGAAAATGACTTCTTGCCGGTTTGTAGCCATGACCTTTTTCAGTTACAACATGTACCAGTATCGGTCCCGAGAAATCTTTTATCTCTTCAAATATCTTAACAACATTTACTATGTTATGCCCGTTTATGGGACCAAAGTACCTGAAGCCAAGGGCTTCAAATAACATACCCGGAGTAACAACACCTTTTAAGCCGCCTTCAACTTTTGAAGCAAAGTTACGCAGGCGGTCGCCTATCTTTTTATCAAGCTTTCCGGTTGCATCCCAAACGTAATTCCTGAACTTATTGTACGATGGATTTGAAAGAAACTCATTGAAATAATTATGCAGTGACCATACATTTGGAGCAATTGACATTTTATTATCATTCAATACAACAATAATATCTTTTTTAAGCATGCCTATATTGTTCATCGCTTCATAAGCCATACCGCCTGTCATAGAGCCATCGCCAATAATACTTACAACTTTATTCTTTTTTTTCAAAAAGTCTCTCGCAGTAGCTACGCCAAGCGCAGCGCTGAGCGATGTGCTGGCATGTCCGGCGCCGAAAACATCATATTCGCTCTCAGTCCTTTTAAGGAAACCGCTTATTCCGCCATACTGCCTTATTGTTTTAAGCTGATCTTTTCTGCCTGTTAGTATCTTGTGAATATATCCCTGGTGTCCCACATCCCATATCAGCTTATCATCGGGAGTGTTGAACACATAATGAAGAGCTACCGTCAACTCAGTAACACCAAGCGATGCACCAAGATGTCCGCCAATTTTTGAAATTGTATCAACAAGAAACTCTCTTATTTCATCTACAAGAACTTTAAGTTCAGTCAGATTAAGATTTTTTAAATCTGCAGGTGTGTTAACGGAATTCAAATATTTATACTCGGTTTCCAATATATTAGTATTAGTTTTTATAATCTTTAATTTCAGCGCCGCTTTTAGCAGTCTTGTTTATTTCTTTAATACGTAATTCAGCGTCACTTAGTTTATCATAGCAAACTTTTGTGAGTGTTAAGCCTTCTTCGTAAAGATTTATCGTATCTTCAAGCGTGCAGTCTTCACTTTCAAGCTGTTCCAAAATCTTTTCAAGTCTGCTGAATGAATCCTCAAATGTCTTTTCCTGTTTTTTTTTCATCCTGAACGTAGTGAATGATCTATTTTTTATTTATTCCCGTAAATCTACAAAATCCTTGCATTCTTCTTGTTATCGTAGAATTTTATTTCTACTTCCTCATCCTTATTCAGCTTTGATGCTCTTGTTACAATCTTATCGAAATCAATTTGCAGACGCATTTCATCAATATCAACTTTTTTCTTTACAATTGCATAACCTTTCCTCAGGTTATTATCTGGCGATATATGATGAAGTGTTTTTTTATAAAACTTGATCTCATTTTTTAATCCGCTAACCCTGTTGTTTGTAATAGCAGTTATACCTTTTGAAAAATCATCAAGTTTCTGATAAAAATTATTAATAGTGTCTTTAGGACGGTTAAAATAATAACTGCCCTCAATTTCCCTAACTGAATTTCTATATCCATCTAATTTTACTTGGACAAAACTTCTACAAAAATACGAAAATTTGTCAAGATTTTCAATTAACTCTCTAATATCCGGTGTAATCAGTTCTGCGGCGGCAGATGGTGTTGGCGCCCTCAAATCTGCCACAAAATCGCAAATAGTGAAGTCAACTTCATGCCCAACTGCGCTGACAATGGGTATTTTGCACTCAAATATCGTTCTGGCAAGCTTTTCATCATTAAACGGCAATAAGTCCTCAATAGATCCCCCGCCCCGCGCTATAACGATCATATCGATTTCCGGTAACTTTTTACTCTTTACAAGCTTTTGGGTATCGCCAATTGCATATATTATAGATGAAGCTGCAAGTGCGCCCTGAACATTAACGGGATAAAGAAAAATGTTAAGTAAAGGATACCGGCGTTTTGTGATATTGATAAAATCTTGCAGCACGGCTCCCGTGCGTGATGTTATCATCACAACATTTTCAGGAAATTTGGGGAGAGGTTTTTTATGATCTTCATCAAATAAGCCTTCTTCATACAATTTCTTCTTTAACTGCTCGAATCTGAATTGAAGCTCGCCTGCACCCTGCGGTTTTATTTCCCATACCTCAACCTGGTAATTGCCCCGTGCCGGATAAACCGTAACTCTGCCTTTTACTACTACCTGCATTCCGTCTACAGGAGTAAATAATAATAGCTGGTTGCGGGTCTTCCACATCACGGCACTTATCTGTGAGCTTTCATCCTTGATAGTAAAGTAATAGTGACCCGATTGCGTGTGTATCTTGAAATTTGATATTTCACCAATAAGATGAATGGACTTAAAATTCTCTTCAATTAAAACTTTTATGTAGGAATTAAGCTCTGATACTGTTAATATATTTGGTAGATTTTCTGTCATCACCTCACAAAATTAATGTTAACATTCTCAACCGTCCAGCCGCCTTTAATGTTTATTGATGTTGGGTAAAATGTGAATGGCTCGGAGAATGCAAAAGGAAACGGATAGCCGTAATCGTATGTTGAATTATTATTTTTATCTATGTATGCAAAGAGTAAATAAGAAGCATCAAGTATATTTCTATATGTAAATACCGTATCGCGCGCGTCAAAGCTGTATCGCAATATTGGTATTAAGGTTTTTGCTTCAAGTTCAATTTTTGTGTAATAATCTGAAAGTATAAAATCTGTGTAATCACTGTTCACACTGCCTTTTAAGTCACCAAATGAATTAACGCTCACTGTTCTGAATTGCAGTTTAAAATTGTATATTGAATCCTTTTCAGTCTTTAGAGGAAATGAAATTGTGTATTTTCGGTTTGAAGCAAACCGGTTTTGTGAAAACAGCTCAACAAGAGAATCATTCTTCCAGTTAAATACAACTCTCTCACCCGTCCCGTTCTCATCGGTAATTTTTAAATTATTTATAAATTCCTCTCTTGCAGGCTTATACCTGCTGAAGAAAATAAATATGCTCTGGTCTGGCAGAACGGTTAATGAATTATATTCAATTGAAGTATAAACAATATTAATGGTATCTTTGAAATATTTTGTAACATCAAGCTCAGGCGCAAAGGGCTCACCTTGCTGCAATATTTTTAAATTAATGTTTGCATTCTTAAGAGTTACGGAATCAATTATATCAACATCATAAGGCATCATACCAAAGCTCTCACGTTCAGTTGTAAATAACAGGTTCTTATCTTCATCAATTATTGAAATTATCCTGTACCTGCCCGGCGACATATTTGTTAGAGAGTAGTTTCCTTCTGCACCGGTTTCGGTGGCATAATCCGGTAGATTCTTTGTCGGGTTATACTCACTGATTAAATTATAGGCTAATATTGAGGAGGATGAATTGGAATTACTGCCAAATACTCTGCCTGAAACAGCGCCCATATCAATTTTATTTCCCGTTGAAAATGCAAAGTTCACCGGTTCGGTTATTGAATTACCTCTAATATCTTTTAATAATGTGTTAAGATTTACAACAAATGTTTTATTGGTATCAATTTTATAAAGATCTTTCGGAAACCGAACCTCTACATCCTTTGCACCCCAGAAATACTCTATTTCACCTTTAATTTGGGGCGAAGTTCTGATTGCATCCTGAAAGCTTCTTCTATCTATATACTCGTTAAATTCAAAAATTATGGAATTTCCGCGGAAATTTAAAGAATTAGGCTGCGGCGAGATAATTTTTACTTTCGGGGGAGTTTTGTCTTCCTCACCACCTCCTGGCGGCTGTTGATTAGCACAGGAAAAAAAATGTATGTTAACAAAAAGAACCCCGCTTATAAATATGGCTTTTCTAACGTTTTTTATGGAAGTTTTAAGTTTCAATGTATCAAATATAGCAAAAATTTAAAGTTATTCATAAATACATCTCCTTCTTGAAATATCCCTTAATCAGTGTATTGATATACCCTTAGATTGATACCATATTTGCAGTAGTCAAAATAGCGATTATAGAAAATATCTATTAAATTGACTACCGTATAAAGGTTATAAAAATAGGCTATATGAAAACTACTAAAACAAATAAAATTTCGATAATGATGATACTTGCAGCGATAACTTTCGCATTTACTATGCAGGTAAATTCACAGAATGTTTCCGTTAATAATACTACTGTTTCAACCGATAATAACACAACTGTTAACAATGTAACTATTGAAAATACAACAAATGAAAATAAACCTTTAGAAAACAACAAAGTTGAAAATACCAATACTATTAATCAATCAAATGAAGGTGCAGGATTTTCAAAAGAAGAATTAGTTGGCGGTAACTGGGTATTAACTAATGTAGAATCAAAAAGCTACAATAGTGTAAATATCACAAAATGGAATGTAAATGAATCCGAAATACAAGGCTTATGTACATGGAAAGATCAGATAAACATTATACATACAGTTGAAACAGGGTTTAAATGGCAGGCTCCCCCGAAATATATGCAGCCGGGAAGCTACCTGAATTTAGAAGCTGTTTACACTAATATAGATTACAGTACAACAGCCCCGATAAATACAGGTATAAAAATGTTCATTGAAAGAGCGGGAACTGACTTTAAAGTAATGGAGCTCGGAGCAATTGAAATTATAAAACTGAGTAAAGATAACAAGCAGTATGCTAACGAAGTTAAAAAAGGTTTTTTCTATGCACCAAAAACACTATTTGATGCAACTAAAATGTGCCAGATGATTGTTGATTGTTATGTAGGTAAAGACCATTACGTTACAACTTATACATATACATATCAACCATAGAATAGAAATATTAGATTTTTTCTGCTTATCAGCTTAGCTGAATAGTATTCCCTACTAATTAGCAGATGAACCGGGGCTTACAAATGTAAGCCCTTTTTTTTATGCCAATTTTTAAAACTAATTATAATTCACCTTACGCATAGCAAATAAAAACACATAAGAATCATATAATATAATTTCTAAACTTTATGCGAAGCATGCTGTGCAAAATCCTCGTCAGGTGGTTGCCAAAAAGAGTTTAGCATGTAATATGCTTTCCAAACTGGAGTTTGGAAAGCAGTGAAATGTTTTGTGTAAGGTGAGTTAAAACTAATTATTTTTATTTTATTAAAAAAATGAGGGGTCCTGTTTGGTCAGGACCCCTGGGATAATGGAGGAGACACTTGGGGAAAAAGATGAGGTAGAAATCTTATGATAAGCAGTACCAGAGTCCCGGCATACACCGGTACGAAGCCAGGCAGCAACCGTATTGAAAAGCAGAGCAGAAATAAGATACTTTCCTTCTGCAGGCCAGCTTCGTGACGTCAACCCTCATACTACGCGCCTATCACATTTATCCATAGCGGGACAGTACTTTTATTTTAAAAAAAAATTTATTCTTCAATTTTTCTAAAATTAATCCATCTGTCTTCTTAAAAATGCAGGTTTATCATCATTACTTATCTTGAATTCATCTGAATTGAAATCAAAATCCTCTATATCAATTTCTTCATTCCTTGCTCTAATCTTCTTCAGATCATCAGCAGAGAATAGATTATTTCTGCTCACCGCAGGAGTATCATATCCCTGAAGTTCTTTTTGTGTGCTAGGTATCTTAAATAAATTTGGCTCTTTTTCAATATCAAGCAGCAGGTTCTTTGATTTTGATGTTTCCTTTTCAGGATAAGAGTTCGACTGCTTAGCCTGAACAGTTGTAAACCCGGTTGCAATTATTGTAACGATAACTTCATCTTCCATCCTTTCATCTGAAACAACGCCCCAGATAAGTTTACCATAATTACATCCAGCAGCCTGTTTAATAAGCTCAGTCATGCTCTTAAGGTCAGATATTTTAAAGTTAGAATCAGCAATAATATTTAGTAAAATTGATTTTGATCCTGCAATAGATACACCTTCCAAGAGAGGGTTATCAATTGCTTCCTGTGTAGCTCTTATAGCTTTGTCCTCTCCCTTTGCATAACCAATACCCATTAATGCATCACCCATATCGCGCATGATAGTCTTTACATCAGCAAAATCAACGTTAACTTTACCCTTCCTGGTAATAATATCTGATATTCCCCTTGTTGCATTGTAGAGAACATCATCTACTTTCCTGAAGCTGTTTTCAAGCGTAACTTCCTCTCCCAAAACTGTAAGCAGCCTTTCATTTGGTATTACTATACATGAATCAACTTCCTGCTTAAATCTTTTTAAACCTTCTTCTGCAATTCTAAGCCTGTCTTCGCCTTCAAAATCAAATGGTTTTGTTACAATACCAACAACCAATGCGCCTGTAGCTTTTGCAATTCTTGCAACTGCCGGACCTCCGCCTGTGCCGGTTCCGCCGCCCATACCTGCGGTAATGAATACCATATCACAGCCTCTTACTACCTGTTCAATTTCTTCACGGCTTTCTTCAACAGCTTTAGCGCCTTTTGTTTCATCCATACCCGCACCAAGTCCAAGTGTAGTATTTCTGCCTATCTGTATCTTGATCTCTGCTTTATTGCGTTCAAGATCCTGCATATCGGTATTTAGCGCTATAAAATCCACGCTATCCAGACCTTTTTCTATCATGTTGTTGATTGCATTGCCTCCGGCTCCGCCAATACCTATAACTTTGATCTTTGCTCCATACGTTGCATCTGTAACAAGTGAAATTGCCATTTTAGTTTTCCCCTTCTCTTTCCCCTAGAAAGAAATGTTGTTTAGTGAATTTATTAAATTAATTTTCATATTCTTATTTAATGTTGAGAATAATCTTTTATTTATTCTATATATTTTATAATTCGTCAAACCAATGTTTTATTCTTTCAAAAATATTTTTTAAACCCGGATGCTTTTTACCTTTTAATGAATTTGCGCATTTTTTATGGTTCAGGTATTTCATTCTGTGCAGTATTAATCCAATAGCTGTAGCATATATGGGACTTTCAACTTCCTTGATCAATCCGCCGCCAATATCCATAGGCACACCAAGGTTAACATCACTTCCCAATACCTGGTAGGCAAGCTCCCTTGTACCCCTTAGCAATGATCCGCCGCCTGTTATTA
>JAYTUN010000054.1:0-9046 GCA_043744495.1 Ignavibacteria bacterium | reverse complement strand
ATCAATTCTTACATTAACATCAAATATGGTAGCCCCGTTTCCTAATGCAACCTGTATAGAATCTCTTGCTGTTTGGTTATCAAGTATAGGAACGTTTATTCCGCCTCTGCAAATTGTTGCCTGCGGAAATGCAGCATCCTGAGTAATAACACCGCCATTGTTAATGTAATTAATAACCGTTGGGTTATCGTTAACCCCGGAATAAATGAACCCTAAAACTATTATAAATACAGTAATAAGTAATAGTAAGAATATAATTCGATTTTTCATTTTCAATATCCGTTTACTTAAGAAATAGAAAATATTATATCGTATAATAGCATTTTTCTTCAAGTAATTCAAGTATAATTTTTGAGTAAATTAGTTGCCTGAATGACTAATTTCTTAATATTTCATTTAGTATAATTGAAAATTCCAATGAAAAAAATTAAAATTGTTTGCCTGGGCGGCAGTATGGAAGGCAGTTCTTCCACCTTAGCGCTTCTAAAATATTCAGCACAAAAGCTTAAAGATCTTGGAGCAGAAGTTTACATTGCTGATATAAAGAAGCTAAATCTGCCAATTTTCAGTTATAAAGCATTAAAAAACCTGAAAAACAAGAAATTCAGTTTACTGGTTGAAAAAATAAATGAAGCAGATGGTTTAATATTTGCCTCACCTGAGTACCACGGAACAGTTAGCTCAGCATTTAAAAATGCCATAGATTTCCTGGAAGTTTTATCAGCCGGTAAACCGCCATATCTCAGCATGAAGCCTGTTGGATGTATATCGGTTGGCGGAGCTGAAACAGCAGGATACTCAACTCTTAACGCTTTGGTTAACATTGTACATAGCCTAAGGGCAGTTGCAGCGCCCTGCAGCGTTGCAATAGGATTTGGCAGCTCATTATTTAACAGCAAAGGTGAGTTGACAAACGATGCAATAAGGAAACGAATTAACAGGCTTGTATCTGAGGTATATATATTATCTGGAAAACTAAAAGATTAAATTTAAATAATACACGGATATTTTACATGAAAAAAGGGTACTTAAGCAAAGGAATTTTAAGCAAGCGGGCAATTTTAAGTCTAATTCCAATTGCAGCATTTTTAATTTTTGCTACAGGAGCGTTTTGGCAAAACAAAACTGAAAATGTTCAGAAAAAAGAGCAGGTCATTAAAAATGAACAAAGTTTTAAAAAAGAAACTGACCTAAAAAAAACACTTGAGTCAGTTAACAAAAAAGATAGTTTAAAGGAAAAAGAGTCAGTTGAAGAAGATTCCGGTCCGACCGATACAGTAAAGATCGGAGCTTATATATTTTCTGTGTATGACCTGGACTTCCCTGCGAATAAAATTAATATAGATTTTTATTTATGGTATAATGCCAAAAGAGACAGCCTAAACCTGCTTCAAAACCTTGAAGTAATTAATTCAACTGAGTTAAATAAATCTTATGAAATGAACGAAAAAAGGGGCGACATTTCATATCAATCCGTCAGAATTAATACAAAGATCAACCAGGAGTGGCTGGTATCTGACTTTCCGTTTGATGAACAGAAGATAGAGATCAGGATAGAGGACTTTGACAAAGATAATACAAAACTGGTTTTTTACGCTGATACAATAGCAAGCAAGATAGATAAGCAGGTTCATATTGAAGGATGGAAAATTAAGAATTTTGGGATAAAAATTGACGACCATACTTATGAAACAAATTACGGTGATCCGGATATTCCATTAACTGAATATTCGTCATATTCACGGGCAACATTGTATTTCACAATTGAAAGAGAAGGTAAGGGATTATTCTTTAAGCTGTTTATTGGCTTGTTTATTTCTGTGCTCATCTCGCTTCTTACATTTTTTATAAACCCGCTGGATCTTGATCCAAGGTTTGGCTTATCAGTTGGCGCAATATTTGCAGCTATAGCAAGCCAGTACGTAATCACATCTACACTTCCGCAAAATGAAAGCTTAACATTGGTAGATATACTTCATGATATATCGTTCATATATATTTTCCTTTGTATATTGATATCAACAATTTCACTTCATTTCATGAAAACCGGGAAAGAAAAGCAATCACAAAAGCTTGACCGGGTCAGTTTCTTAATATTTGCTGTATCGTATATAATATTAATATTCTATTTTGTAGGCAAAGCAATTTAATCGAAATTATATGAGATCAAGAAGAGATTTCCTCAAAACATCGGCAATACTTGCAGCAGGCAGTATGATGCTGCCAAGCACTTTTAATATTAATGCAGGCGTAAAACCTAAGGTGGTGATAATCGGCGCAGGGTTTTCAGGTCTGGCGGCAGCTTACAGGCTTAAGCAAAAAGGTTGTGAAGTTACATTGCTTGAAAGCAGAAGCAGAATTGGCGGCAGAGTATTTTCTCATCCAATTGATAAAGATGAGAATCTTGTAATTGAGCTTGGTGCAGAATGGATAGGTGCATCACATGAAAGATTAATTGCAATGTGCAGGGAATTCGGGCTTGAGCTGATGAACAACCAGTTTGAATCTCATTTAACATTTGCCGGAGAATATTTCCCTAAAGGGAAGTGGGGTTATTCAGATGAATGGAAAGCTAAGTTTGACAAAATTATTAAGGATTATGCGAATTTCAGGGAAGAGGATAAGAAAAATCTTGATAAAATGGATTGGTGGAGATACCTTGTAAACAATGGAATTGGCGAAAGGGATATCCAGATAAGAGATCTTTCAGATAGCACTGATTTTGGTGAATGCATCAGGCATGTTTCTGCTTATGCTGCAATAGCTGAATATGCAGAATCGAGTGAAAAAAATGAAATGGATTATAAAATAAAAGGCGGTAATAGTCTATTTACAAAAGCACTTGCCCAAAGAGTTGGCAGTGATAATATCAATTTAAATCATAAAGTAACTGAAGTAAACCAGGCAGATGGCATGGTTGACGTTCTTTGTGATAACGGGAAAGTATTTTCAGGTGATAACCTGATTTGCACAGCGCCAACATACTCACTTGCAAAGATAAACTGGAAGCCCGGTTTACCAGAAGCAAAAATTAATGCTCTCAATGAGCTTCAGTATACAAGGATATGCAAACATGCGGTTTTGTTCAATGAAAGATTCTGGAAGGATGAAGATTTTGATATGTTAACAGATGTTTATGGTCATTACTTTTACCACGCAACAAAAAATCAAAAGGGAAATAAAGGCGCATTGATCTCTTATACTATAGGTGATAAAGCAGATGTTATAAGCAGGCAAAATGATGAGTTTAAAGCAAATGTGATAAATGATTCTCTAAAAACCGCATTTGGAGATGTTAAGGATAAAATAGTAACACAGTTAAATTATTACTGGGGAATGGATGAACAATCTAAAGGCGCTTATGCGTTATATGGTACGGGTCAATGGTTCACTGTAATGCCAATACTAAAAAAGAAATTTATGAGCACTTTTTTTGCAGGCGAACATTTGGCTGACTGGCAGGGATTTATGGAAGGCGCAATTAATACAGGCGAAGAAGCTGCCGATGAAATTGCAGGATAATTTTAATTATTGTTTAAAGCTTTTAATGTATTCAATATATTCTTTATCAAGCTGTTCTATAGATTTACCCGTAATCTCTTTTAGCTGTGTGATACCGGTGTTGTCATCTTTATATGTATCCCTGAAATGTTTGTAATATTTTTCAAGCAGCCCATTTTCCTGCAGGTACATCAGCAAATATCGCGCCTGTGCATAATAGAATGATGTTCTGGGTCCGTATAATTCCGCATCATCAGTTTCCATAAGATGCTCCAGCCCGGTATATTTATCTTCACTCAACGCTCTTCTTAAAGGAATTATCCTTAAACTGAAATCACCAATTAAATTACCATTTTTATATATAGATTTTTCATTCAGAGCGGCAAATCCTTCATCAAACCAGGATGGTGCTTCGGGGAAATCAGTTTTAATAAACCGGTGAGTGATCTCGTGCAGAATACTGCCTTTCCAGCTTACATACCTGATAACAATTACATTCTTTGAAATTTTAAAAAAACCGTAAGGCGAAATATCATGCTCGGTAATATCATAATTTTTCAAAACGAATTCTTTATAATTGTCGTATTCTTTAAAAAGATAGATAGGTGTTACTTTGTCAGGTAATTTGTTAACATAATTGTTAGTCATTGCATCAATAGTATTTCTTACATCGCTATCAATTAATTTGTAAGTTAGCTCATCATCCAGATCAGAGAAAATAACGAAAAATTTAAATTTGGTGATAGACATCCCATCAGGAATAAGCTTAGACTGAGATTTTACGACAGAGTTATAGTCAAAGTTTGGAAATGTTTCTTCAAGCTCAGGCAGACTTTCCTTTATGTCATTTCGCGAAATAGTAGAATCAGCAATATCTGGTTTAATATCAGACCTATTGCTGCATCCAAAAAATACAGATAAAATGATGAATAATATTATCCGAAGGATGATGTGTATAAAAAAGCCTTTTGCCATAAATTCTTGGTTTGAAATAATAACAAATATCTATGATATTTAATTTCAACGTTAATGATAATTAAATTCAACAATTATTAATAAAAATGAAAGCTAAAATACTGGTTTTATGCACTGGAAATTCATGCCGCAGTCAAATGGCTGAGGGTATTATACGCAATTTAGATAGCGAACTGGAGGTATATTCAGCAGGCACTAGACCCGAAAAAGCTGTAAATCCTTATGCAATTGAGGTTATGAAAGAAGACGGTATAGATATCAGCAGTCAATACCCCAAAAATACAGATGAATTTATAACTGTGGACTTTGATTATGTAATTACGGTATGCGATAATGCGAAGGAAGTTTGCCCTGTATTTTCCGGAAATGTCAAGAACAGACTGCATATTGGATTTAAAGATCCCGCAGAGGCAAGAGGTACAAATGATGAAATAATTTCTGTTTACAGGAAATCCAGAGATGAAATAAAAATTGCTTTCAAGGAATTTTACAGAAGTATCAGTAATTGATTTATTAGAAATTAATTTTAAAAGATGTCCCTAAATGATTTTCCATATCAATTGTGCCGTCAATTTGACCGACAAGAGTATTTACAAGTTGTAAACCAAGTGACTGAGTTTTTTTGTAATTAATTCCCTTAGGAAAGCCAATACCATCATCTCTTATAATAATTTCGTACTTACTTTCTTTGCTACAGTTAATATCAATATTGATATTCCCTTTTTTACCTTCCGGGAACGCGTATTTGAGAGAATTTGTTAACAGTTCATTTATAATCAGCCCGCATGGAACAGCAAGATCAATGCTTAAGTTAACATTAACTGCATTAATAGCAATTTCAATGTTATTGGATTTAGATCTGAATACATTGAATAAATGTTGAGAAAGCTGTTTAATGTATTCAGTAAAATTGATTTCTGTAAAATCTTTTGACTGGTAAAGTTTCTGATGAACTAAAGCCATTGAGCGAATACGATTCTGGCTATCTATTAAAATATCCAGAGAGTTGTCATCTTTAACATAGCCGGATTGAAGCCTGAGAAGACTTGATACAACCTGTAGATTATTTTTGACACGGTGATGAATTTCTTTTAAAAGGAGTTCTTTTTCCTTCAATGAACGGGTTATTTTCTGTTCAGTTAATTTTCTTTCTGTTACATCAATTAATATTCCCGATAAATAGGAATCCTTTTCGTCAACCCTTACCCTGAACATGTGGTCTTCTATCCAGATAGTTCCTCCGCTTTTCTTTTCAACACGAAATTCCAGGTTCAGAATACCTTCATCATCTGATAGGTGCCACTTGGTTATTGATTCTTTAACGAGCATCATATCATCAGGGTGCATAATTTTCACAAAGAAAAATTTATCAACCAGTACTTCTGCCGGAGTGTAACCTATCATTTCTGTAATATTTTCGGATATAAAATCATTATCCAGTCCGGATTGATAAACAACAACCTTTGGCAGGTTTTTCAGTATAGCAGTAAGCTTGGTCTCGGTCTCAAGCATTTTAAGCTGAGTTTTCTTCTGTGCGGTAATATCTATCATAATTCCGGAAAAGTATGAAATAGAATTTTCCAGTGTAACTTCAAACATGTGATCTTCAAGCCAAATTATATCATTATTTTTATTTCTAACACGGATCTCATTACTGATCACACCCCGAGCCCCAGCTTTTTTCCAGTTTATAACTTTTTTATCATAAGTTTTAATATCTTCTTCAATCATTAGATTACTGAACAAAGATTCATTTTTCATAAATTCAGCTGCAGGGTATCCAAGAATATCCATAATGTTTTCTGAAACAAAATTCACGCCTTCGCCATATTCATATATAGCAACATTAGGCAGGTTATTTAAAACGGCTGTAAGCCGTGCCTGGGTTTGTTTTAATTTTTGTTCCGATTCTACTCTATCTGTAATATCAGCTACCTGTGCTATCTGCTGAAATGGTTTGCCGGCATTATCTCTAAGTACATTCAGCCTGAAATCTACAAAAACAGTTTTCCCGTTTTTATGAATATATCTTTTTTCAATATAGGGATTTGCATTTTTCCCTTCCATTGACTTATTAAAGATACTATCGTCCAGGTGTTTATCATCAGGGTGAGTTATATCTTCAGAAGTCATTGTCATCAGCTCATTTTTGCTATATCCAACTATATCACAATAAGCCTTATTCACTTTAAGATAGCTTTTGGTCAGGTCTGTTAATGCCATTCCTATAGGAGCGTTATCAAAAATAAGCTGAAGCTGCCGCTCACTATCTTTTAGGGTTTTTTCCGCTCTTTTACGTGCTGTAACATCTCTTCCGACAGTCTGATACTCAATAGTATTACCATCTCTATCCAGAATTGCAGTATCGGTCCATCTTAACCATCTGATCTCACCATCATTTTTTATAACACGGTGTGTAAACTGAACGATAGGATTTTTTTATCAAGCTGCATAATGAATTTTGAATATCTTTCAAGGTCTTCAACGGGCATTTGCGGAATATATGTTTTCCCTATCAACTCCTGTTTTGTTTTATCAAAGAATCTGCAATATACTTCATTAACATAGGTAAATGTTCCGTCAGGTTTCCAGCGTGTTATCATTTCTGTTTGCTGTTCAACCAGTGTCTTGTATCTTTCTTTACTTTCAAGAAGTTTATGCTCGGTTTGCTTTCTATCTGTCATATCAATCAATACACCATGAAGCGACCTTACCTCTCCGTTTTCATAAGTTAATGATACAATATCCTTAAACCACTTCACCTTGCCATCGCTGGAGATCATCCTGTATTCATACTCATGATCTTTCATTTTTGAGATATGATATTTGCTGAATTTTGAAGCCCAGTCTTTATCATCGTTATAAAGGTGTTTGTACCAAAACTCGTTTTGAAACCACTCGTTCATAGGATAGCCTAATATTGATTCTGCCATACGGCTGATGTATGTAAACCTATGCTCCTGAATATCAAATTCATAAGTAATGACATTCAGACCTTCAATTAACTCTCTGAATCTATCTTTATATACAGGTTTTATTTTAGTTTCTATATTATCCAACAAAGTATAAAATTTAGGATTCTGTTTTTTAAAAATAGGGAATTTAAGAAGAATTGTAATTAACGTCTTTAGGGGATAAAAAAAATGGTAACTATATACAACTTAGGACAAAAGGAGCGCAAAAACCCCACTTTAAATGGTTAAGATTATTTACCGTGACAGTTTTTATACTTTAGATCACTACCACAGGGGCAAGGATCGTTTCTACCCGTTTTAACACCTGCTTTTATGGGATGGTTTTTGGAAATAGCTTTACAATAGTCTATTTCGTGCAACGAAGGTATCCGAAAAGACATACAAGATTTCCCATTAAAATTTGTAATTGAAAAATCACCCCTGTTAATAATGTCCATACCTATTAAGCAATCAATAGTATCAAGAATAGTCCCAACGGTTACTTTAATGCCAAAAATTGTCAGGTCATCTTTAAGTTTAATATCAATAATGTAAGTTTCGCTTTTCTTATTGCGTTCACTTACGGTATTGGTTAGCGTTATACCTGTTGACTTTAGACCTAAAGCATCAACTACATTTTGTGTTATAACTGTATTGCTTGCGCCTGTGTCCCAAATTCCTCTAGTTTTATGTTCCCCAGCTTCACCAGTAGGGAATATTGATATTGCGGAATAAAATACATTCACTATACCGTTAGCTTTTAAAGTTAAATTATGGATAAGAGAGCTTATGAGTATTCTTTATTTAAATGAAACTCTTGAATGAAAAGTTTGGGTAAATGCAGACTCACCTGGAGAGCAAAATTGGATTAAAAAAGTGCCCAATTTATAATTTTTCTTTGTTTCGTTATAGGCATCTAATTGAGTATCATAACTGCCTATAACTGCATTGTCTATAATCACAATAAACTTACCATTATACTTTTTGACAAGTTCATCTTGATGACTCAGATAATATTCAAATTCTTTTTTTAGTTGCATAAAATGTCGTTTTTGTTATATTTTTGCGGAAAACACAAATTAATATAGCATAAAAAACACCCTATAGCAATACAAAAAAGAAAAAAATACTACTTTTATGGTTACCTTTTATTATGAGGCAATGGGTTTAATAGAATAATAAGATATGTGAAAATGTGGGATTTTATTCCGTTTTTGCTTTTTTTGGCTTATTTCCTTTACGTTTTTTGAGATTTGGAGGGGGTGTGGCAATCAAAACTTTAAGTATTTCATCAAAAGAACCCTCGATCTTGACCTTAGTTTCGTACTTGTTTTGTCGCTTTTTTTGTGGTTTATCTTTTTTCATTTTGAAACCAATTTAAATATACCTTTTATTTTTGATCTTATGTCCTCTTCCAGCCTATAAGGATTGAGAGTCTTAAATATAGCTGTAAGCTTTTGTTTACTGCGATGTGATACATGCTCAGATTCTAATATTCTCTGATAAGGTGTTTTAGGTGAATCATGCTTCTTGACTATCTTTGAACCAATCCTTTGTTTGTTAATAAGTTTTACTGATGGCATGAAGAAATTAACAAAGTAATAAAATGTGTTAAC
>JAYTUN010000053.1:0-9048 GCA_043744495.1 Ignavibacteria bacterium | reverse complement strand
TTAAAGTGTAAAATTGGATTATTATTAAATTTTAATGTTAAGTTATTGAAAAATGGCATTAAGAGATTTGTGCTTTAAGTCTCTGTGCCCTCTGTGGTCTCTGTGGTGAAAGAAATGATAAAATCTGAAGTAATTGTAAGAGTATTATACGCACACACCGATAACATGGGTATTGTTAACAATGCGCGTTACCTTGAATATTTTGAAGCAGGAAGAAATACTCTGCTGCGTGAGCTTGGCTATCCTTATACAGAGCTTGAAAAACTCGAATACGGTTTGCCTGTAATTGAAGCACATGCAAATTATATATCTACTGCAAAGTATGATGATGTTGTTATTATTAATGCATATTTAAGGTCATTGCCAGGTGTACGGGTAAGGATAGATTATGAATTGTATGTTGGTGAACGGCTCGTAGTTACGGGATATACTGTCCATTCATTCATAAGCATGAACACAATGAAGCCCGTTAGACCGCCAAAAGATTTTATTGAGCTTGTAAGATCAAAAATAGATTGAAGAAGTAATTATGTTAAGCGAAAGCATAGTAAATGATCTTGTTTGTCCCATAGGTAAATATCCGCTGATAGCAGATGGTGATATGCTTGTATGCACAAACTGCAATGCAAAGTATCCGGTTTCTGGTGGTATTCCGTTGCTATTGATAGATGATGTAATTCTGCCTGATGGAGTAAATTCAATAAATGAATTAAAGTGTTATAAGCAGCGCGAAGCAAAGGAAAACCAATCATGACATTAAAGGAATATTACAAAAAATATAACACTGAAATTAAAATAAAGATAAAGCAAGCTCTGAAAGAAGATGATATCTTAAATGATGTTACAACAGATATTCTTTTATCAGGCAAAGAAGGCGATAAAAAGCTGAAAGCTGTGTTGTTATGCAAAGAAGATTGTGTACTTGCTGGTCTGGATATATTCAAAAAAACATATATGCTGTTAGATAGTAAAGTAAAGTTCAAAATTTTCTGTAAAGATGGTCAAAGTTTAAAAAAAGGGAAGAATGTTCTTGAGGTTATAGCTTCAAGGCGAACACTGCTTGAAGGCGAAAGAACTGCCCTGAACTTTTTACAGAGGATGAGTGGTATTGCAACACTCACGGGCAGGTTTGTAAAACAGCTCAAATTTAAAGATGCTAAAATCTTTCATACACGTAAAACTACTCCGGGATTTAGAGTGTTTGAAGCTGCAGCAGTAAAAACTGGAGGCGGAGATTTCCACAGGCTTAGTCTTGCTTCTGCAGTAATGATTAAAGATAACCACATTGAAGCGCTTGGTGGAATGATGAGTGTTTTGGATTTCCTTTTGAGAAAAAATATTCCGTATAAACTGAAACAAAAATTTGAAATTGAAGTAAAAACTCTTAAAGAGCTTGAGGTAGTGTTAAAATACGGCAAAGGACTGGTTGAAATTGTAATGCTGGATAATTTTAAGCCCGCCAGCCTTAATAAGGCAATTAAATTTTTAAAAACAAGTGGCTTTAAAATTGAGCTTTCAGGGGGTATAAATACCTCAAATTTCAGCAAATATCAGCAAAAAGGGGTAGATTTCTATTCAATTGGGGCATTAACTCATTCATATAAATCCTGTGATTTTTCGCTCGAATTTTAGGCTTTAAGTAATTCATTATTGATTATTTTGTAAAAAATGTATAATTTTGAGTTGAACTACAGTCAAAAAACAGTTCTTTTTACTATTTCAGGGAAATATTTAATTTTAATATATATCAAAACTAACTAACTTTTCTAAAGGAGAAAACAAAATGTTAAACAACCACAAATTAAAGTTCTTAATTGCTTTAATGGTTATGTTTGCAGTTGGCTATATTTGCAGCTCAAACAAAGATGACAAGAAGGAAGATAAGAAAGAAGACACGAAGAAAGAAGATACAAAGAAAGAAGATACAAAGAAAGAAGATACAAGAAAAACAGATGATACCAAAAAAGAAGAAACTTCATCAAGCGATGTAAAGCTCTATTTCGTTGAAGAATATACAGGTGGCAAAGAAATAGGAAAGTCTGATGTATTTATTATAGGAAAGAACGGCGGTTACTTTACGTGTATGATCGATCTGAAAGGAACCGGAAAGAAGATTGGCGTTGGAAAGCTTGAGCTTAGAATTACAAAGCTTGGCAGCAGCGAAAAAATTATTGCTACAGAAAAATTTGACGTTCAGCCTGACTGGGATTATATCTTTTTTGATAAATTCCACACATTCTATTCAGCAGGTGATTACAAAGTTACTGCTTTAAAGCCCGATGGAACACCAGTTGCCTCAGGTGAAGTTAAGATCACTATGAGATAATAATTTAAGTCTTAACAGCCAGAAGCATCCTTAAATGGATGCTTCTGCTTTTATTCAAGTATCAAATTAACAAGCAAGTTTAAATTGAACAAAATAGAAGAAACTAAAACAGAAAGGTTACAAATGTAATGGTAAAAAAAATAATTACAATTTCGTTATTTGCAATTGCACTTTTGGTAATAAACCAGAAGACAAATGCGCAGTCAATTTATTTCTGTGAAGGTGTAACCGATGACGGCTACCCCAAAACAGAAAGTTCAACTTTTAATATCGGCTCAGGCGGCGGGTATGTCTATGTACTAGTCAGACTTCCGTATGAAGTAGCCTGCAGATCTGTAAGATTCGAAATTTATAATGATGGAGTGTTTGATAATACTATCTATACTGATACAGAGAAGAACTGGGTATGGTTCTATAAAAAGGTAACTTTTTATAATTCAGGCAATTATTCATTATACGTTTATGATTGCTTCGATTACCAGTTAACCTCAGGCAGTGTAAGGATAAACTTCAGGTAATCTGAAAATTAAATATTTTCACTTTGAAGGGCGGCAATTTATTGCTGCCCTTTTTTTATCTCGTTTGTTAAAACATTACTTTCATCATCATCTTATTCTCAAAAATAAATCTTTATTTTTAGCTATATTTCCCCCGTTGTTGGTGTTGTCACCAACAACTTAAAACTTAACATATCCTCAAATAACTTTCATTTTTAAAATAGTTATTTTAGCTATATTTGTAGCTGAATGCTCGATAAAATCAAAAGTCTTTCCAAACAAACCCTGATATACGGCACCAGCACAATTGTAGGCAGGTTTCTTAATTTTATCCTCGTTCCGTTCTATACTAATGTATTCCCGCCCTCGGAATACGGTGTTGTTGCCATTATTTTTGCATATATAGCATTCTTAAATATAATATATTCACTGGGATTTGAAGCCGGCTATTTCAGGTTTGCCTCTTCAAATGAAATAGGCTCTGAAAAACAGAATTTCTCTCATCCTTTCTTTACTATACTTATCAATGCATCGGTATTTTCGGGAATAATACTTCTTAGCTCCGGAAATATTGTATCTATAACAAATATCAATGACCCTTCAATTATCATTTACGCAGCTTTTATTCTTTTCTTTGATGCTCTTTCGCTCGTTCCATTTGCATATTTAAGGCTTAAGAATAAAGCAAAGGTTTTTGCTGCAATAAAGCTTGTTAATATTCTGGTAAACGTAGGGCTGAACCTTTATCTTATTCTTGTTTTAAAATATGGACTCGTTGCTGTATTCATAAGCAATCTTGCAGCATCAATTATAACATTGCTTCTGCTATCACCGGTGATACTTCGCAATATATCATTTAGCTTTAATAAGGAGCTATTCAGGGAACTCAGGAAATTCTCTTTGCCATACCTGCCTGCGGGACTTGCTGCTATTATAGTACAGGTAATTGATAAACCCATTATGCAGTATCTAACCGATGTTACAACCGTTGGCATATACAACGCAAATTACAAGCTAGGCATATTTATGATGCTTGTTGTATCAATGTTTGAGTATGCATGGCGACCGTTTTTCCTTAATAATGCCAAAGAACCCGGTGCGAAGCCGCTGTTTGCAAAAGTGTTAACGCTGTTTGTAGGAGTAAGCTCTCTTATATTTATTATTCTCACATTATTTATTGATAACATTGTTGAAATTCCGCTTCCGAATAAAGGTCATATTATTGGCGAAAAATACTGGTCTGGCTTGATAATTGTGCCCACAGTTCTGTTTTCATATATTTTTCTGGGTATATACACAAATATGCTGGCGGGTATTTACATAGAAAAGAAAACCAAATATCTGCCATTAATTTCAGGACTTGGCGCTGTTCTTAACATAATTGTATGCTTTACTTTAATACCCGTTATGGGAATAATGGGCGGGGCAATTGCAACGCTTGTAAGTTATGTATCAATGGCGGTGTATATTTATTTTGTTGTGCAAAGGTTCTACCCGGTGAATTACGAAGTATCTCGCATTGCTGCGTTACTCGTGGTTGATATCTGCGCAATTGCTGTGTTCTATACGTTCTCTGGTTCGCTTGGAATGATGTATAAGGTGATTTTATGTCTGATACTCGGCAGTTCTGTGGTTTATATATCTCAGTTATACAAGGTTAAAAGATTATTGAAGAAAAGTTGATGTTCATTGCTTCATTTGAGACAGGTTGTAAACCTGTCTCTACGGAGCGGTTTTTACGTAGAGAGGGGTCTGCCTGACTTTTTATCCAAACCCCTCTTTTTTTTACCTTTCATAAAAAACTCAAACTGACTTCCATAACAGTTAAATGCTTATTGTTACCGCTTTTCACTTATCTTCCTGCTAACTTTATAACCTATTAACTTTCAACCTTGTAACTTTAATGATGGTGGTCATGATGCTCGTGATGTATCTCATCCAGCAATTCGCGCTTATCTGACTTACTTCCTGCTCCAAAGGAGCCCATTCGGGCATTCATGGATACAATATACGAGGGCACTCCGATATCATTCAAAACGCATGGCACCAGCACAGATACTATCAGTATTGGCAGGAATATCAGGGCTTTGAGCGATATTACCTCCACACCGTAGGTGATAAGGTACATTCCCGCTGCTGTTGAGCTAAGCAGAATATGAAATCCATGAGTAAACCTGGATAGATTCCTGACAGATCGTGAGAGTAAAAATCCAATTACCGCTCCTGCAATTATAAATGTCCATGCAATTACAGGCTCTTCAATTATGCATACATGAAAATGCATATCATAACCCAGCGCAAGTCCGCCCAAATATGGTAGAACAATATCACTCAATGTACAGGTTATTGAGGATGTTAAAATTGCAACTATGACGCCAAGCCATAGGGCGCGTTTATACTTTGCAAGCAGTGATGCAGGTGTTAATGCCGCGAAGAAAAGGTGAGATATAAAAAACCCTTCAAAAAGCGCCTCTGTTTCTGGAGCTGCCTGTGGGAATAATGTTAGCTTTAATGCAGCAATAATTATTCCTGAAATTAGAACTGCACCGGCTGTAAATTTCCAGTGAGTGCTAAGTTCATCAACAAATATATTTTGGTGTGTATGTTTCAATAGGTATATGGCAATTGCAGATTACAAATTAAAGATTGCAAATTGAAATCAAAACATAATAAGGATCTGGTAGAAATTAATACTATTGTATAAAGAAATATAAATTCTGTGTATTCATAACATCTCATTAATAAAATCTGTAATCTGATAATCTGAAATCTTTAATTGTTACGGAGTGTATTCTTTCAGTTTTTCTTTTATTGCAGCTTTTTCTACAGTATTGCCATTGTTAAGCTGCTTAACTATATCATCAATTACCTGCTTTGCCTCTTCTTTGCGGAAATCTTTAATGAACCCGTCAAAATAGCTTTCGCCTGCCAGTGCGCGGTTAATTTCTGTATGCTTGTTATGTTCATTAAGCTCTGTGTAATACACTACGTGGAATTTTTCGTTATACTGCTTATCGCGGTATATTTCAAACATTATTTTATCGGACTCAAACATAGATTAGTATAGATGGATGTTAAATATTATTGATTTTGTGAATTTTAAAATGATTAGCTACAAATTTAGCCGAAAGTTAGCATTTAGACAAGGTAAAATAGAAAAAGCCTCAATTGCGAGCGTTAGCGCCTGCCTGCACCCGTCTATGACGTGGCGCCTATGGCGCTTGTTGCGGAAGTCTATACTTTATTTAACACACCCCTTCCGCTTCGCTCCCTCCCCTCTCCCCGCTAAGCAGAAGCGCGGGATCTCCGACAAGAGGGGAATATAAGCAGTAATTCCACTCTTGAGGAGTTTGTATCAAAACTCTCATTATTAGACGGCTCACCGAGCCGTCTCTACAATTTTTAAAAGATATTCAAGTAGAGACGTCCCGCTGGGACGTCTTTTATAGGTTTTGAGACAGCCTCTTGAGAGGGGTGGATTCACCGAAGGTGAAGACTGCCTGCCAAGCGGGAACGCATGGGGGTGTGTTGTAAAACTATTGACCCCACCCTAACCCTCCCTTAGAAATAAGGCTTTCAGCCCGAAGGGGAGGGGACAGGATTCCGTAAATTTTTCGCAATGCTGCCACTCCCTCTCCTTTGGAGAGGGAGAAGGAGGGCGGATTCTTGCCTTACTGAACGCTACGCCTTAAAATGCGCAGCAGAGGAAGGCAGTGCAGGAAGGTGAGGTCCGCATTTAAATCGTTATTTAATCTTAAAAACACCGAATAACCTGTTTGTGTGTGAGGTGGGGTGAATGTCCTCAACCTTAGCTTTTCTTTTTGGGAAGTGGGCTAGGAAATTAACAAATTTGTTATTTTGAATTTAAAATTCTCTAATACCATAACCTTTTTTTATATTTAAGTCTCTTAGTGTATTATAAAGCTCAACCATTGTCCCATTAGTCAAAATCCAATCCATTATAATTCTCAATATTTCATCAGCATCAGAAATATAACCCATTCTACCATCCGCTCCACGAATACCTAATTTATCTATTCGGTGACCACGGGAAAGATAAACATTCTTTTCCTCATAAATAAAATCTCTAGATTTTTTAAAATCTTTACCTTTGGGTAAATGCTTTATTAATAACTTGGAAATTCCTTTGTAATACACTTCATATTTCTGTTTAGGGTTTTCAACGGTTCCAATTGCATAATCCTTTAATTCTTTTTTACTTTCAATCTTCCCCTTATTGCTAATGGTTAATTGCTCACCTTTTATTTTATCAGTTTTGGCGAGTATTTCTAACTTTTCCGATTCAGCTTTACTTAATTTTTCTTTTTTTGCAGTTTTTACTTTTTTTACCATGATTTATATTAAATGTTAAATATTTTTTCTTTTAAATATGATACTGTTTCTTCAATGCTTTCTTTTTTTATCGTATTAATATTTAATTCTTTTAATGCAATATCTGTAGCTGGTATGAATTTTCTAAATTTTGGCCAAAAATTCCCAACTTTATTTTGTTCCATATCCCTACAATAAAAATTATAAATAATCGATGGATGTATCTGATTTGTTAATGCATACTCTTCAACAATAATTGGACTATCAATAAAATTCGAAATATAATTACTTTTATCTTTTGGAAACAAATAATCACGTGAAAATTCATCTGCTTTATCTTCTTGTAATAAAAATAAATCAGGTTCACCTGTCAAATGAAATACTTGTTTTTGTATATCATCGAAATCATATAATGAATGGTGAATCTCATGCATTAAAGCGAACCAGAGAGTTGCATAATTTTTATTCAGGTCAGTAATGACAATACCCGGTTTACCATTTACGATAAAGGTAGCACCCCTAATTTGTGTTGTTGTAATTTGAGGCTGGTATATTACAGTTACGCCTACATTATATAAAGCTTGCGTAACTATTCGCAAACCCTTTTCTATATTCATTGTGTAAGGTCTGATTTTAGGAATTAAATCTATAAATTTAGTCCGATCGTATTCATTTGGGTTATTAATTTTTTCAAAATGTAAATATGCTGATCTTACCCAGAATTCTCTCATAAGAACACTAGCATTTTTTTTAGTTTTACTAAAAGCAGGAATATAACTATTCCGTCTGTAATCAAAAATATTTTTTAGGCCGAAATATTTGTTAATACGCTGTTCAATATGTACATAATCTGTTTTGCTTTTAATAAATCCAGCTTTATGAAGGTTTTTGAGATCAAAATTTGAAAGTAAATATGATTTTTTCTTAGAGTCTTCTAGTTCTTTAATTGTTTCTGGCGATAATTCTTGTAAATAAATCTTTAGCAGTAGGCTAATATCCAAACCTAAAAATTGCCCTAACTTTAATAAATTAATGACATCTACCCGTTTTAACGTTTTATTCAATACTCCTTCAAGTGTTCGTTTCTCCATGCCCAATAGCTTTTCAGCCTGATTCTGAGTTATGCCGAATTCATTGAGTCTAATTTCAAAAATTTCCTTAATTGAAGTTCCGTACCCATCCCATTTATCCTCAGGTGTAACAATTTTATAAAATTCGTCAATGAAATTAATTTCGTTCATTTTATGAAAACTAAATTATATGTAAAATTACATAACAAATATATGTAATTATATACTGAAAATCAATATATATGTAAAATTACATATATAATTTTACTGGCTGTTGCGCTAAATTAGCAACACTCAATATAATCTGTTTTGTTGTGAGGTGGGGTGAAAACCCACTCCTTGGGCGAGTGGCAGGGTAGGTCCGCTTTTAAATCAGAAAGGCCAATATAAATCGCTTTTATAATTGTTTCTAATTTCAATAGCTTCCTCAACCCATTTAATTATATTATCCTTGATAGACCTGTATGCTAATTGACCTGTTGTGATTCCAGGGGACATTAATTGTAAAAACGAATTTATAGGTGGGTTATAACATTTTACAACTTCGGCAAAATTTTTAGAGTTTGTATAAAACATTTTAAATGGATTAGTAGGATCATATAAATCTTTTCTAACTTTACCATCACTAATAATAAATTGTTTAAAAGGGTTCGGACCTTGAGTGTTATATCCATTTTTTGCACATTGAAGGTTATGTATATTTATTCCAACAATACCTTTTCCATCATTCTGGTCTTCCCCCGATAAATTAGACACTTAGAAAGTAGTGTTTTTTAGTTTTTCAAAATTCAAAGGTGACAAATATCCTAATCTGGAATGTCTC
>JAYTUN010000052.1:0-2347 GCA_043744495.1 Ignavibacteria bacterium | reverse complement strand
CATATTATCCCTTCATCATTCTTATTGCGTATCAGTCTGCCAACTCCCTGCCTGAATTTTAATATAGCTGTAGGTAATGAATAATCCATAAACGGATTGCCGCCTTTTTGCAATATAAATTCAAGTTTCGCTTCTATGACAGGATGGTCAGGCACTTCAAATGGGAGCTTTGTAACAATAACATTCCTTAAGCTATGACCTGGTATATCAACACCCATCCAGAAACTGTCAACTCCAAGTAATACTGAATTTTCGTCATCGCGAAACTCCTGTAGTATCCTGTTGTTAGGCATTCCGTTATGCTGTGCGTAAAGATTTATCCCTGCTCCTAAAAACTCTTCAAGTAACTTATTATACGAAAGCTTTAACATCTTATTACTTGTAAACAAAACTAGTGCTCCGCCGCTTGTCATTTCAACACATTCTTTGATCTTATTTACAAGGATTTTCTCAAATTCACTTTCATTCAGTATGTCAGATATTTTATGTTTAATATTTTTTTCGGGTTCGGGAATATCTTTATATACATGTATCTTCATCTGCCTGCCGAAGTCAAATGGTGTTTCAATAATTTCATTTCTTACTTCTTCAGCGCCAACAGTATTTTTAAAGAAATCAAGATTATTGTTAACTGAAAGGGTTGCAGATGTCATTGAGCAAATTCGGTTCTTTGCAAATATATTTTCGCGGAAATATTCAGCCATATCAATAGGGGAGATGCATAGCTTAATATTGCTTCTTGCCCTGCCTGAATATTCAACCCAGTAAACATACTCATCACTTTTCTGTTCCAGGAAAAATACCAGGTTGTTCCTTATCCTTGTGAACTTTGTGAAATAATTCTTTATCTCATCTGCTTCAATATCATTTTTTGCAAGCGGTGTTGATTTTTTAAGCTCAATGGTAAGCTCTAAAATTGAATTCATCAGCTCAGAGCCTAAGGGAATTGCTTCTTTTATCCTAATAGAGCTTTTATGCGATTGAGCGGAATACATATCATTTACATAAGAATGCAGCATCTTAAAAAAGTGTTCGTTATCCTGGTTGGTTATATCAATCGCTTTTTTAATCCTGTCTGACTGCTTATTTGCAAAAAATCCTTTTTGCGTTCTTGGATTATAAAGCTTATTCAGCCAAAACCGTATTTGCTCTTTGGATACTGAAGGTGATACTCTTTCAGCGGCAATTTGCTCGACAGTATGCGCTTCATCAAAAATTACAAAATCATTAAAATATAAATAGCCTTCTGAATCTCTTTCGTAAAATCCGAAAAGTGTAAAAAATAAATGGTGATTCAGCACAAGCAGATCAGCATCCTTCATCCTTTGCTTAGCCTGCTGGTAATAACAGTTCGTTTCAGCCCCTCCGCAGGATTTTTGAGTACATACACCTTCTTCGGCAAAAATTTCACTCCACACATTATCATCTACCGGGAAAGGCATATCCTGCCTTGTGCCTTTGCTTTCTTTGTTCACAAAATCATATATCTTCTGCAAGGTTTGCTGCTCACTTGTCATAAACAGGGAGCTTTTTTCTATCATAGCCTTATTAAGCCGCTTAGTGCAGATATAATTATTCCTCCCCTTAAGTATTTCGTACTTAAACTCCACTGGTAATATCTTTGCGAGTGCGGGAATATCCTTATTGATAAGCTGTTCTTGTAGATTAATTGTACAGGTTGATATGATTGCTTTTTTTTCGTTCTGTAATGCATACAGTATTGAGGGTACTAGGTAAGCAAGTGATTTACCAACTCCAGTTGGGGCTTCTATAATATTATGCTCACCTGTTTCCAGCGAATCCGCGATACTAACAGCCATTTTTTGCTGTCCCGAGCGGAATTCAAATCCTTCTAAACCTGATAGCAATCCGGCAGGGGAGAAGATGCCTTTAATTTCGTCTGTAAATTGTGACATATATACAAAGATACAAATTTGGTAAGATATGTAGTTAGGGAATAATTTTAGAGCAATTCTTGAAACAAAAATTAATTGGAAAAATTCTGCCCCTTTATTTTATACATAATTAGCTTTAAATTTGCAGAACAATTAATACTGCTCTATAGCAAACATCTACCCGTTTTAGATAAATTCATTTAAATTTCGCTGTTTTTTTTATCATTGATATAACTGTGATTTTCAGTTAATCTTGCTTTTTACAAAACCAAAGTGCTTGCCTGCCTTTGGTGTCTGTTGCCCCAAAGGGGCTCCTTCGGAGCAGAAGTCTATAATTTATTTAACACACCCTTTCCGCTTCGCTCCCTCCCCTCTCAAGAGGGGAATATAAGCTGTAATTCCCCTCTTGAGAGGGGTGGATTCACCGAAGGTGAAGACTGCCTGCCAAGCGG
>JAYTUN010000051.1:0-9286 GCA_043744495.1 Ignavibacteria bacterium | reverse complement strand
AAATCCTCCTGTTATTTCATCAAGCTTTTCATAACCAGATGGTACCCCGAAAATTGAGACACCTTTTTCATGTCTTTCATGTATAGATTCAACATATTCCATCGTCTCACGGACTTCATCTTTGATATGAGAGTAATTCTTTTTTTGCAGGTAATTTGTTACTTCAAGAATTTCCTGCTGCGCTTTATCAAGTAGGCTTTCAGTATTCACAGTCGGATCGTAACACTGCTCGTTCAATGAATAAGTAAGAAGTATCATATCGCGCTTTATCCAGTTTTCAAGAACCTTGTTTGCTGAAAATATTATGCTCTCCTGTGATGAAAACGCAGTTGATAGCTCAGCAAGGTAAAACGGTCCTCCAATTGCATCTAGCTCACCTCTTGATTTAAGCTCTTCTGTGAGTGTTATTACATCAACAGGCTCGTTCCTATCCCTAAGATCGCTTATTGCCCTGTATATTAAGGCGTTTGCATTAACATAAAAATGTTTTGGTTTTAAAATTGTTGTAACTGCATCAACGAGGGAGTTATCAATGATCATTCCGCCCAGGATGTTCATTTCAAGTTCACGGCTGTGAGGTGGTATCTTACCACCGTAGAGTACATCTTCGGGGATATTTTTAAGCTCTGTAATATTATTTTTTTGTCTTGCCAATGTATTGTTTAGATTTAAATACTTTTACCTGCTCTAAATACTTTTACCTGATTCTACTTTTTTTCCCGTCATTTCTTCATACAACGCTTTGAATTGAAGCATGTCTTCCCATGTAGGTCGTTTCCAGTTAGGATTTCTTAGCAGGGCTGCGGGGTGGAATGTTATCATTACCTTCCAGCCTTTATAATCGTGAACCTTACCCCGTAATTTATTCAACGGTTCTTTAGTTTTCAAGAGAGATTCTGAAGCCACTTTGCCAAGTAGTAAAATAAGCTTTGGATTGATAAGTTTCAGCTGTTTTTCAAGGTATGGGCGGCATAGCTCAACTTCATCTGGGGTTGGATTCCTGTTTGCCGGGGGTCTGCATTTAAGTATATTTAAAATAAATACTTCTTCTCGTTTGAAGCCTGTGGCTAAAAGTATCTTATTGAGCAATTGCCCTGCCCTGCCTACAAATGGCTCGCCCTGTGCGTCCTCATCGGCTCCCGGAGCTTCGCCAATTACTACTATATCTGCCTTAGGGTCACCAACCCCAAACACAAAATTTGTGCGTGTTTTGCCCAGACTACATTTTTGGCAAGTATTTATTTTAGAATTAAGCTCATCAAGTGTTTCAGCGAATTCCCACTCTTCCCTTTTAATATTTTCATTTCCAAAAATATCAATTTCTGCAACAGCGCTTTTATCTTTCACAACAACTGAACCATCATTTATTTTATTCGCTTTAATTTTCATTTTTTCGGGTTCTGATATTTCTACAATTTCATTTGTTGAATTGGGAAGCTCACTATCAATATATAATTTACCTGAATAGAACCGTTCAAAGTTCTTAACGGTACTTTCAGTTTCGGTAATTATCTTATTTAATTTATTCTCGTTCAAACTTATATTTTTTGTACATTATCCAGTATCTTTTCCGCGGCTTCAAACTTAGTCATTTTATTATATGCAGTTTCTTTGAAGTCTTTATCAATAATTGTTATAATATTTGTATCAGTTCCAAACCCGGCACCAGAGTTACGCGGATTATTTACAACTATCATATCAAGATTTTTTCTTTTTATCTTATCCTTTGCATATTCAAGCTCATTCTCAGTTTCAAGCGCAAATCCGATTAACTTAAAGCCTGATTTATTTTGCCCAAGATACTCAAGTATATCAACAGTTCTTATGGTTTCAATTGAATAATTTTCTGATGATGATTTCTTGAGTTTTCCATTTAAGATTTCCTTAGGTTTATAATCCGCAACAGCGGCTGACATTATAATAAAATCCTTACCTGTAGTATTATCCTTAACAGCATCAAACATTTCATCTGATGTATTGATATCAATCCTGTTTACATGACGAGGGGTTTTAAGCATTGTGGGTCCGCTAATAAGTGTAACATCCGCTCCGCGCTGCGCAGCAGCTTTGGCAAGATTAAAGCCCATTTTACCGCTTGAATAATTACCGATGAACCTAACCTCATCAATTGGTTCGTATGTTGGACCGGCAGTAATTAATATTTTTTTTCCTACTAGATCTTTCTTTGCACCGCTTAATAAATCTGCAGTATATTCATATATCATTTGAGGTTCCGGCAGTCTGCCAATTCCGCTTAAACCGCTTGCAAGCTCACCTGATTCAGGTTCAATAACCCAATATCCCAGTTCCTTAAGCGCTGAAACATTCTGCGAAGTCGCCTCATTAAGGTACATATCTTCATCCATTGCCGGTGATAGAATTACCGGACATCGTGCCGAGAGTACCGTCGCAGTGAGGAAATTATCACTTATACCGTGAACTATCTTGGCAATTGTGTTTGCTGTTGCTGGAGCAATTACAAATACATCCGCCCACATTCCGGTATAAATATGCCATGTTTTAGTTTCCACAGTAGGCGAGGTATTTGGATTGACATCAGGAAACATATTAATCATTACTTCGTTGCCTGAAAGTGCTGAAAGGGTTACAGGTGATACAAAATTTAAAGCGGCTGGAGTCATAATTACTTTGACATCACATCCGCTTTTTTTAAATAATCTTACAAGCTCGCAGCATTTATAAGCTGCTATTCCGCCGGAGATACCAAGTAATATTTTCTTTCCTTTTAACATCTAAAGTTTAGCTGCATAGGTATTTACTTCCGAAAAAAGACCGGCGTTAAGTTAATTTTTAATCCTCTATGTTTTCGTTTCTATTACGGAACTCAAGTCCATCAGCAAGAAGCTCGTTTAAGCCTGTTTCAGTTGTTTTAGGCCTGGTCTCAAATTCAATGCTGATATTCATTTTATCTTTGCTTACTACTGAATCATCACTGTCTTCCTCAATGTTAATTAAAGGTTCGACACGCTGGTTGTATTCAAGTTTCTGTTCGTCATTGATCTGTCTTGCACGTTTTGCCGCAACTACTACTGCTTCGTAGATATTTCCGGCTTTTGATTCAACTTCTTCTATTTCAAGAGGAGTTATTTTCATATTAATTTTCCTTACTGCTTATGTTATTATTTATTATTATTTCTATTTCCTGAACTGCATTCGAGAGCCCATTACTGTTATTTACAATATGATCGAATTGATTTTTAAGCTCTACTTCCAATTTGATCCTTGAAACTCTTTTTTCAATTTCTTCTTCAGTTTCGGTATTTCTGTTCTTCAATCTTCTCAATAAAACATCAAATGGTACATCTATAAAAATTGAAACTGCTTCTGGATACATTTTTTTAATTGACAATGCGCCTTTTACATCCACGTCAAATATCATATTATTATTGATCTTCAGGAACGGCTCAGTTTCGCTTTTCAAAGTTCCATAGTAATTACCATGTACTTCTTCAGTTTCTATGAATTCACCATTAGCTTTTCTTTTATTAAATTCATCAAGCGATAAATAATGGTAATCTTTACCTTCTGTTTCACCTGTTCTTTTCTTCCTGGTGGTTGCAGAAACGGAGAATGACAAATTTGGAATTCTGCCAAATAATTCCTTAATTATTGTCGTTTTTCCTGCCCCGCTGGGAGCGCATATTACAAAGAGCATATTAGTGTAATTCTAAATATCGTTATTTTTTTGGTTTATTAAAAGTCTTAAATATTGCCTGAAAATTGAAGAAATTGAGTTAAATTACATTAACCTTTGCGAGGAACAAAGTGAACTGCCTTTGCAGTCAGGCGAAGCAGGTAATATTGCGTAGCTCAACACGTAAACGAATTACTCAATATTCGCCAATTGTTCCTTAATTTTTTCCAGTTCTTCCTTCATTTCAACAATAAATTGGGAAATTTGAGAGCTGTTGGATTTTGAGGCAATAGTATTAATTTCCCTGTTAAGCTCCTGAACAAGAAAGTTCAGCCTGCGGCCGGAAAGCTCTTTCTGCTTAACGTTGTTTCTGAAGTAATTTATGTGCGATTTTGCTCTTATCACTTCTTCGGTAATATCAAGTCTGTCGCTAATCATAATAAGCTCATACTCAAGCCTGTTATTATCCGCCTGGATACCTGCATCATTAATAAGGTTTGTTACCTTTGTCATCATCTTGCTCTTTGTTTCAGATACATTTTTTACGGAGAGCTTTACTACTATATCCAGTTTTTTCTCAATCGAATCAAGCCTGCTTAAAATATCTTTCTCAAGGACTTTCCCCTCTTTGGCTTTCATTACAACAAGATCATTTACAGCGGCAATAAATATTTTTTTAATGTCATTCCAATATTCCGCAATATCATCATTGTTTTCTCCTTTGAATATTTCAGAGAACTTTAAGATATGGTCAAGTTTAATTTCTTCTTTAATTCCAGTTACTTTCTTTATGCCAGTTAACAGCTTATGGTATTCCTTAAGCACTTCAGGCTTAACCTGGATAGTTACTTCACTTGCGGTATTTTTTTCAATTGAAAGCTGGACTGATATTTTGCCGCGCGATACTTTCTGGCTGATAATTTCCTTTATATCAGATTCCTTATCAGAGAAAACCATCGGCATTCTCGAGTTCACTTCAAGATATTTACTGTTAATACTTCTAAGCTCAACATTAAACTTCATTTTTTTAAGGGTCTTTGCGGCTTTGCCGAACCCGGTCATACTTATTATCATACTTTATTTTCTATTTTCTTTTTTTGGGAGCGATTAATTTATTTTTCACGTTGAAAAGGCTTACAGGCTTTTGCAGGTAATGTTTCATCAGTTCAGTTTTTAAATATTCAAAAGCATCTTCAACTGATTCAGCCACATAAAATAATTTCAGATCATCTTTATCAATTAATCTCTTATTAGCCAGTTCCTGTAAGTTAATTACTTTCTCCCAGAATTTCTTATCATATACAACAATGGGCATTTTTTTCCTGATCTTCTTTGTCTGTATAAGCGTAAGCAGTTCAAAAAATTCATCCATTGTGCCATAACCACCGGGCATAATAACCAATGCCTTTGCAAGATATGCGAACCAAAACTTACGCATGAAAAAGTAATGGAATTCAAAATTAAGTGCGGGTGTGATATATGGATTCGGGTTCTGCTCAAATGGCAGACTGATGTTGAGTCCAATTGACTTACCGCCTGCTTTTTTCGCTCCCCTGTTGGATGCTTCCATGATACCGGGTCCCCCGCCTGAGCAAACAACAAACCTGTTGCCGGGTTCCTGTTTCATTGACCATTCAGTAATCAGCTTTGAGAGTAAAACAGTTTCTTCATAGTATCGTGACATTTCAAGATCTACCTCAGCATCAGCTAAACGGTTTTTGTTTGGATTTTTGAGTTTCTTTAGACCGGTTAATCTTTTAGTTGCTTCGCTTTTTGGAAGCAGTCTTGCTGAGCCATAAAATACAATAGTATCTTTAACCTGCTCTTTTCTGAACCTGTCCTGAGGTCCGATATACTCTGATAGTATCCTTAACGAGCGCGCAGCGGGACTATTGAGGAAATCTTCATCACTATATGCTTTCGGTGCTTTTTTTAATGCCATAATTGAGTTTAAATGTTAAAAAGTTGAAAAGTATAAAGTTCCGTCTATTAATGATCCAACTTTTGATAATAATAAAATCTTAATATTAATTGATAATTCCTAATTCGTAATTCCTAATTGTTAAGCAGTCTTCCGCCATCAATTGGTATTACGTGGCCTGTAAGGTAACTGCATTCAATGATAAATTCTACTGCAGAAATTATATCCTTTGGCGAGCCGTATTTTTTGAGAGGAATTTTCGAAACATCAGTTTTTTGGGGAGTCCCCTTTTCTTCGCCATCAATGATAATTGTCCCCGGCGCAATTGCATTCACACGTATTTTCGGAGCTAATTTCCTTGCAAGCAGGTATGTTAATTTGATCAAACCAGTTTTTGAAGTACTGTAAGGCATGTATGCTGTCCAGTTTTGCAAGCCGCCAAGTGAAGCAATGTTTATAATTGAAGGGTCTTTGGACTTCTTCAGATACTTGAGCGCAAATTGTGTTACAAAAAGCGGAGCTTTTAGATTTACGGCAATCGTATCATCAATTAGTTTTTCTGTGATATCTTCAAAATCTATTTTTTTGATAACACCTGAATTATTTACAAGCAGGTCTATCTTTTTAAAATCTTTGCCAATTTTATCAATTGTAGCTTTTAGACTTTTGATATTCTTAAGGTCACACTTATACAATTTAAATTTTATACCGAATGCACCCAGCATCTTTGAGGTTTTTGTAATTTCCGCTGCGGGACTTGAATTATAAATAATCGCCAGGTCATACCCTTTTGAAGCAAGGTATAGCGATATATGCCTTCCGAGTCTGTGTACCCCGCCTGTTATGAGTGCTGTTTTATTCAAGAAGTGATAGGTTGCTTAATGTGCCCTCGAGAGGAGTCGAACCTCTGGCCTGCGGTTTAGGAAACCGACGCTCTATCCATCTGAGCTACGAGGGCAATTTTTAAAAGAATATTTTTTAAATTTACCTCAACATTAAATTGCCTAGCCTGTTGAGGACTTTAGTCCGAAATCCCGCTCGCGGGACGGTTTAGGAAACCGACGCTCTATCCATCTGAGCTACGAGGGCTTATCGATTCTAGCTTATTTTTAACGAAAATAACTAAAACTAAATTAATTTAATAACCCTTTTTTAGAGTTAATTTAGCCCAGAGTAACTAAAATAGTAACTAAAATCCTTCTTACATAAAGAGCTTAGAAAATGCTTAAAACAAATGTTTTTATCAAAAGGTTATAAAGGTATTTATTATCTTTTCTATACAGATGATTTAAGAGATGCAGTCAATCAAATCTAAATGTAGTAGATTCCTGAGGATAGGTGTTACACTTATAAAAGGTATTAAGTTAGTTGGCATTCTCAAAACTGCACTACAATGAAATATACACATTTAATCGTTGACGATGTCAGGAATGAAATGGATTTATTATAACGCTTAATTCTTTAAACTTGATTCTTTCATATATTTGTAAAATAAACTTAAAAGATTAATTAAATTCCCATAGTTATCATTGTTAATTCCCATTTTATTTAGAGAACTCCAATATTTCTTTTCAATATCTTCATCAGTCAAATTTCCATCCTTTATTTGTTCTGATTTAGAATATAAAAACTTAAGAGCTTCTTCTGTTTTTCCCAAAGAAGCCAAACAATTAGCCTTATTTTGAATTGCAGTTCTGTCTCCAGGACTGATTAATAAAGTTTTGTCACATATTTCAATGGCTTTTTCAAAGTCCCCTAATTGAGCATGGGCAAATTGTAAGTTTGCCCATGCTACGAATAAACACATATTATTTTTTATAGCTTTTTCAAATAGCGGAATAGATTCTTTATATAATTTGAAATCATTCATTAATGTCCAACCCAAATTATTATAATCCACAGCATCAATTGGAAAATTATCTTCAATTACATTTATCCATTCGCAAGCTTTTTTAAATTCTTCTAACTTTAAGTAACAATAATACTTTCGAATCATTGCATCATAATCAAAATCTCCAGACTCAACAATTTTATCTATTTCTTGTATAGCTAAATCGTATCTTTCGGTAAGATACATATGATAAGACTTAACCTTTCTGTAAAAGAGTGAATCTTTTTTCAATTTACCATAGATTTCTTTTCCAAGTTTGAAATTTTTACTTGAAATTAAAGCAAGAGAATAATTTGCAATTGAAATTTCATTCTCGTCTAATTCAAAAGATATTTTACTGAATTTTAAGGCATTATCATTATCATTTAATCGAAAGTAACAATTGGTTAAATAATCTAATGCATTTTGTTTTTGAGGGTTAATATTTAGAGATTCATTTAAAGAATTTATGGCCTCGGAATATTGACCTTTATCATAATAAACTTTACCAATATTGTAATAGCCAACTTCATTTGGATGAATATCGATTGATTTTTTATAGATAAATAATGCAGCATCTGAAAAACCCATTAAATCTAATACATGAGCTTTATTATTATATGCCATCCAATTAGTTGGATTTTTTAAAATTGCAATTTCAATTAACATCAGTGCATCTTTATATCGTGCTTGTTCGTTAATTATATAATATGCTATTATTAATAAATGGTCTGAATCATAATTCTTTAAATTGTCGGAATTTGCGGCTGATTTTATTTCATCAATACTAAAAAATCTATATTGAAAACCAAAGTTTGCAGGTAATGTGATAAAATCATCTGATTTAACATCGTCAGATTTAGAAATATATGTTTCCAATAAATCATTCTTTATATCTTTTATAACCTGAGAAGATAAGTCAATTCCATTTTTAAACGGAAGATATGTTACAGGATTATCGGTAAGTGAAGTTATAAAATCTTTCATCCTATCATGTCTATGCTCTGAATCTTTGATATAGCAAAATACTTTTTTATTATTTTTGATTGCAACTTGAAATTCCTTCACAACCGCATCTCTTAACTCATTATACAAAAGTAAAATTACTGATTGAGAATTTTCTACTTCTTCAATGAAAGCTGTTTCAATATGTTTTGGACGAGCATGATTGGTAATATGAATTAAATCATAGATTTCATTAAGAGAAGGATTATTTTGAAATAAAGAAATGAGTGTTTCTCTTTCACTATCTAACTCTCCAGTCATGCAGGAGCTTAAAAAGACATTAATTTTATCCATAAAAATTTATTTATAGTATTGATTTATAAAAATTTGCATAGTAAAATTAAATATCTTTTTCCAATATTGCCATGAAATCATAAAGTAATGTGTGCGGTTGATTATTCTTTCTATTTACAAAGAAATAATCCTTGACCACCCAACCTTCCTTTTGTAACTGTATAAATTTCCTGATTTCATTTTTGACAAAATCATCCATTATTGGCGTAATGGGATTTTCATTTAATTCCAGATTTGATGTATCAATTTCATACCTTTTAAGAATACATACTTGTGTTGTCAGTGCCATTATTTTGCTTGTTTTTTAAGTTTAATAATTCCTGTTGTATTTCTACCTCTACCCGAATAGTAAGAAGCATCAAATGTGTTATTTTTCTTATCAAACGTATGTTCACATGTTCCGTAATGTATTTCCATAGATTTTTCTGAGTCAATATTGGGGTCATTCTGGTCTTCCCCCGATAAATTAGACACTTAGAAAGTAGTGTTTTTTAGTTTTTCAAAATTCAAAGGTGACAAATATCCTAATCTGGAATGTCTC
>JAYTUN010000050.1:0-9345 GCA_043744495.1 Ignavibacteria bacterium | reverse complement strand
ATAAACAAAGAACATATTTTTTTTGGGGTGACAGTCAACCCCGAGTACTCGGGGTAACCAGCTGAACTACGGCTCCTTTTTGCAATATCGTCAAATTTAAGCATAATTCATAAATCTTACAAATCATAAATTTATCACTTTAAATACAATTTAGTAAAAAACCCAGCAGAATATTTTCCACTGGGTAATATAAAAAATACGCACTAATATCTTATCAGCTCGCTTTTGTAATCTGATCTTCTTCATTCTTATTCTGCGGAATTGCCATTACTATTCCTGCTAATAAACCATACCCTGTAGTGATATACCAGGTTGATGTCAATGGACAGCCTCCGCCGCTTGTGCATCCAATGAAATAATAGTACGAAAATCCTATCAGCCCGCCTATTATTCCATATAATCCTAATTTCAGAAATTTATTTTTAATCATCAATTATTACTTTTAACTATTCAGCTACTTTACTTACTCAGCTTTTTCCTTAGTGTACTTAACCCAAATGGCAGGTATAATGGACACGTTCCAACCAGGCTTGTAAGTACAAATATAACTGCAAATATTACAAGTATAATTACAAATATACCTGTAATAGTTCCTGTAAAGTATAACACAAAAACTATAGCTGCAATTTCCGGAATTAAATAGTAAGATAAAACTTTTGCAGTCTTATGAGTGTTTAATGTCATATATCATGAGTATTTCATTTCAATTGTTTAATAATATAGCTATCTTTAAGCTCGTTTTTAAAAATATGAATATAAATAAATACTTTTTCATATTACTGTTTTTACTTCCGCTTTCAGGCTACTCGCAGGAAAATGTGAAGATAATGACCTATAATCTCCTTAACTATCCCGATATAGATTCAGCAATCCGTAATCCAAACTTCAGGATAGTTATCCGCAATGCTGCACCGGATATTCTGGTTGTTCAGGAAATGAAATCTCAGGCTGGGATGAACGGTTTTTTAAGCAATGTTATGAATGCTTATGGTAATGTTTATTCAGCAGGCACTTTTATTGATGGACCCGATACCGATAACGGGATATTTTTTAAAACCGCAAAGTTCCGTTTCATCAGCAATACAAGAATAAGAACTGCACTGAGGGATATTAATGAATTTAAAATTATTCATATTAATTATCCAAATGATACATTAAGGATTTTTTCAGTCCATTTAAAAGCAAGTTCTGGTGCAACTAACGAGAACCTGCGAGCTGCTGAAGTTGACAGCTTAAGAAAGTTTACTTCATCAATTCCCGCAAATTCGTTATATATGGTTGTTGGTGATTTCAACATTTACAGCTCTTATGAGCAGGCTTATATTAAGCTGCTTCAGGTTACCAGCGGCAATGGTCATTTTCAGGATATGATCACGAACATGACAGGAGTGTGGAATATTTATGCTTACAGGCAGTATCACACACAATCATCTCGTACAAGAGCATTTGGCGGCGGCGCTACAGGAGGACTTGATGACCGTTTTGATATGATACTTGTATCACCAGGAGTTAGTAACAGCGGGCGAATTGCATACGTGGCAAACAGTATGACGCCTTACGGAAATGATGCTAATCATTACAATGATTCCATAAACCGCAGACCCAATACTGCTGTGCCTGATTCAGTTGCAGATGCAATACATTATTCAAGCGACCATATCCCCGTTTTTGCTACTTTTACTTTTGGAAATGTTATCGGTATTTCTAATAATGGTGAGACTTCTCCGCAAAATTTCAAGTTATCACAAAATTATCCTAATCCTTTCAATCCCGCAACAAAGATTCAATACGAAATTCCCATCTCCCCGCTAAGTAGAAACGTGGGATCTTCGACAAGAGGGGTGGATGCCGTAGGCGGACAGGGTGTGTTAACTAAGCTCATAATTTACGATGTGCTCGGCAGGGAAGTTGAAATCCTTGTTAATGCACAGCTTCAGCCCGGAACTTATGATGCAATATGGAATGCTGGTAACCTGCCAAGCGGTATATATTTATATACTTTATCAGCAGGTGAGTACAGGGAAACTAAAAAAATGATCTTGCTAAAATGATTAATCCTTTGCTCAGCGCATGACTTTAGGAAAGATATATATTATTTTGTCATTTCTGCCTGCCCGGCTCTGATGTGGCACAGGCAGGAATCTTATAAACTGAACTAAAAATTTAAAGTCAACCAATAATTTGAATTAACAATAAATCATGAAACTAAAGTCAGGAAATTTAATATTAATCCCAATTCTCGCATTAGCATTTACAGCAGCAATTTGTAATAAGGGTGATGATTCAAGTTCAATTGATCTGAAGAAAAAAGAGCTTGACCTCAAAGAAAAGGAACTGAAGCTCAAAGAAAAAGAGCTTGATATGAAGAAGAATTCCGAAGGCTCATCAAATACAAATCAAAACTCTGCAGGCGGAAACTCAAGCATTTACCCGCAGGCATCTGATAGGCTGCTTACTGCCGATGATGTGAGTAATCTAAGCGGGTGGGAGCTTAAAATCATGCGTAACGAAATATTTGCTCGCTATGGTTATATTTTTAAAACTGAGGAGATGCGGAATTATTTTCAGTATGAAAAATGGTATGTACCCAGATACGAAAATGTAGATGATATGCTTACAGATGTTGAAAAAAAGAATATAGAGCTTATCAAACGCTATGAAAGCCGTTTAGGAAATAACGATTACAGCAGGTAATACTTTAAAATCCAAGTATAATAATATTCCCCCTTAAAAGGGGGAGGATTGTTGCAGGATTTCAATGATCCAAGATAAATCTATTATTTTATTCCCGCTTAAATTTACAATGGGGATGTTTTGAATTTGTACTTGTCCTCAATGGCAAATCACATCTTCAGTAGCAGGTTTATGCTCTAATTTCGGACTTACATAAGGAATCCCTAAATTCAATCCGCGAAGTATAAAAATTATAGCAAGTATAACAGAAAAAACCGGCAGCAGCCTTGTTAGTTTCTGCCTGATATTCATATTTATTACACTTCCAATTAACGATGTACCCAGCATTACAGGCATTGTACCTAACCCGAACATCATCATAAACAGCATACCATTTACAGGGTCACCAAGTGCTATAGCGCCTGTTATACCTATATAAACGAACCCACAAGGCAGTAAACCGTTTAAAATACCTATTACAAGCATAGATGACTTTGAATGACTCTTGAACATTCTACCAAAATACATCTTAAGTATTCCAACCAGCTTATAAAAACCCAGTACATTGGATAGCTTAATCCTGTATGCAGCAGGAGTAAATACCGAGAGCAATATTATTATCCCAAGTGATATTGAAATAATTCTTTGCAGCCCGAACATCTCAAGTCTTGAGCCAAGCAAACCAAACAATAACCCAAGCATAGAGTATGTAATAACCCTACCAATATTATACAGCAATCTGGAAAGTATTAAATTATTACTCTTTGGCAAGGCAACAGCAATTGGTCCGCACATTCCAATGCAGTGAAAGCTGCCTAATAATCCTATCAAAAATCCGCTTAATAATTCCATTTTACTTTTTTTATCTGTAAGGTCTGAGGACCTGACAGGATCGATTAAAGCTGCCTAAGAACCCGACTAAAAATCCTGTTAATAATTCCATTTTGTTTTTTTTGAGTGCATTGACTGCCTGACTTTATGTTGTCAATGCAAATTATTGAAAATCGGTTTATTCAGTTTCAGCAGAGTCTCCGCTTTTTGGACTCTGTTGACTAAATAACTCATGCGCAGAGTCCTCCTTCGGAGAGACTCTGCGAAAAACCCATGAACTGTATGATTGCTCATTTTTCATAGCTCATAGCTCATTGCTCATTGTTCATTGTTCATTGTTCATTGTCCTTACTGTATCATAATCTTTTCTTCGTTGAAATATTCTTTCCCATCCATCGCCCAGTTTATCTGAACTTTCCAATATCCTTTAGTAAGATTTACAGTACTTATTATCTGTTTGAGATCCATTCCATACTCAATTACTGTTTTAAAATCATTTTTTTCATCAGATGGTTTGTAGAAAGATATTTCTCCTGAAATTTTATTTGTTCCGGCTGGATAGGTAACAATTACAGAATTACCAATAGCCTCTACTTTTATTCCTTCTTTTAAAGAATTTGTGTTATTTATCTTATTTATCTGCTCCTGGTATATTAATGTCTTTTCATAATAATTTTGGGTCACCAGGTCAATATTTTTTGTAATAGATTTATACACCAATACACCAATTCCAAGAATAAATAGAACATAAATAAGAATTATTCCTTTTCCCCAGCTCATATTAATTTTGATCCTTTCATATTGTTATTTTTGAGAAACTGGACCCAGAAAGTTGATCTTATACAGCTCAAACCTGGTACCATTTTTATACAAACCAATTTCAAGTGGAGTGTTCATTGTTTTCATCATATCTTTCGGGAGCAGTACCAGAAACTTTGTTTCCGATACATCATTTGAGCCGACTTTAATATCATTACCTATGATCTTTATTTCACCATCAATATATTCAAGCTTTAGAGTAACCGGAATGTCCTCAAATGTTTTATTTGTTAGCTTCATTGTATATAAATTGCTTATCTTATTATCAGGCTGTTCCTGGAATATCATTCCCGGCGCTCTTAATATAGTAACATCCATCGGCTTTCTGGTAGTAATAAGAATTGAAAGTACAGTTAATAATATAGCCAGTACAGTTGAGTAAGCAATTACCCTGCCGGTGAACTTGAACTTCGTCTTATTTCTAATGTTATCCTCTGATGCAAACCTGATAAGCCCCCTGGGTTTATCGATCTTATCCATAATATTGTCGCATGCATCAATACATGCAGTACAATTAACGCATTCAAGCTGGGTACCTTCCCGAATATCAATGCCGGTTGGACAAACCGCAATACATTCCTTGCAATCAATGCAATCACCCTCAATACGCACTTCACCTTTATGTATCTTCCCGCGGGGTTCACCCCGTACATAATCATAAGCTATGACAGTTGTACTTTTATCAAGAAGAACTCCTTGCAGTCTGCCATAAGGACAAACATAAATGCATGCGTATTCACGGAAATATGCAAACACAAAATAAAATGCCCCTGAAAATATGAGCATTGCAATGAAACCACCCATATGTTTTGAAAGGGGATCAGTAACAATATGTTTTAGATCATCAATTCCAACTATCCATGCCAGGAAAGTATTAGCTATAAGTACAGAAAGAGAAAAGAAGATTCCCCATTTTAACAGCTTTTTGAAAATTTTTGATCCAGTCCACGGTGCATTATTCAGGTTTTTCTGCCTTACGTAATCGCCTTCGATGAAAAATTCAATTTTTCTGAAAACCATTTCAAGGAAAACCGTTTGCGGACAAGCCCAACCACAGAAAACCCTTCCAAATATTGCGGTAAATAAAATAATTGAAACGATAAATGTTATAAATCCTAGTGCAAGTATAAAGAAATCATGTGTGCCAAAAACCTGCCCGAATAAAATGAATTTTCTTTCAATGATATTCAGCATCATAAAAGAGTGTCCGTCAACTTTAATCAGCGGCATTCCAAACAAAAAAGCAAGCAGAATTATGCTGAATATAACACGTGCATTATGAAATTTGCCCCCGGGCTTTTTAGGATAAATATTCTTACGTTTACCATCGTCTGTAATTATTCCTAAATGATCCCTGAAAGAGTCTGTATATGTAAATGAATTTGAACTTTGCATATGCATTAGTTTCTTGGCTGCTCAGAAAATTTTCCCTGCTGCCGGATGATAACAGCGGGGAAAATAAAATATTACTTACTTGGTTTTAATCGAATCTTTTTTAATTTTCGTTGTATCAGTTTTTGTTTTAACTGAATCTATTTTTACTTTGCCTGTATCAGTTACTTTTATAGAATCCTTTCCTGTTGTCTTAACACTATCAACCCAAATATTCCCTTCAGGCGGCTTACCAATTGCAGGTTTTGTGCCCTGAAGGTTCAGTATATAGCTTCCAACCTGCTGCATCTGTTTAGGTGTCAGCATTGTCTGCCAAGATATCATTCCTTTAGCAGGTACACCGTTCTTAATAGTTGTGAAAACGTTCTTTATTCCGCCTCCATGAATCCAGTTCTGGTCTGTCAGGTTTGGGCCAACAGTTCCTCCTGCATCGGGTCCGTGGCATGATAAGCAGTTATTAGTGTATATCTGCTTGCCTTTATCAAGCTCCGCGGCATCTGTTAGCAATTCAACATTATTTTCATTTACAAAAGCGCCGGTTCTTATCAGCGCCTCACGTTTATCATTTGCAATTTTTACTTCATTAACATATTCATCTACCATAACATTTCCTGAGCCTATTACATGATAATTGACGAAGTAAATTACAGCTATAACAATTGTGCCGTAGAATAAAATATTAAACCATGGTGGAATGCTGTTGTTCAGCTCCTTAATTCCGTCAAAATCATGGTCAAACATAATATCTTTTTCTTTTTCAATAGGTACTGCCCTGTTAAGTATATTTGAAAGTTTGGCAATAAACGATAGTCCCTTTTTCCTTCTTTCGTAGGAGTATTTATATTTAGGAGTTGACAGAATAAAAAACAGAGCGAACAAAAATGCAACCAATAAAAATACCATAGCTCCGGCGAGCTTTGAATATTCATTCATGCTCTCATCTTTAACTGCCGTTGTTTGTGCAAACATACTTGCATTAACAATCAGCATCATAATTATAGCAACTTTGCTGTTTAGATATTTTTTCATTTTATACCTCCTGCATTTAAATTATGCCTGTCATCTGTAGTTGAACCAATTGTATATGAATCTTCCTCAAGCGGTAAGTTTTCCATTTTGTTTATGTAATCTTTTTTCAATGTGAATATCCATCCAAGAATAAGTATGAAGAGAGTAAAAAATATTATCATTGAAATTACCGGAAATATTTCAACCCCGGAAATACTTTCAAGTACCTGTTTATACATTTTACTTAACCTCCTTCATAGTTGGAGCTGCATCTCCTTTAATATCTATACCTAATCTCTGCAGGTACGCTATCATTGCAATTATTTCTTTTTCAGGTGTTACCGGAGCGCCGTTCTTTCTTAGATCTGCTGCTATTTCATTTGCCTGTTTCATCAGCTCATCATTTGCAATTTTTTCATAACCGGCCGGATAAGGAACGCCAATTGATCGAAGAGCATTTATCTTCGCTTCTGTAGAAGTGATATCTAGGTCATTATCCTGCAACCATTCGTAGGCAGGCATTATTGAGCCTGGCGATATCTGCCTTGGATCGTACATATGAAGATAATGCCAAATATTCGGATATTTTTTTCCTACTCTATGGATATCAGGACCCGTCCGTTTAGAGCCCCATAAGAACGGATGATCATATACAAATTCACCTGCCTTTGAATACTCTCCATATCGTTCCGTCTCTGAGCGGAACGGTCGTATCATTTGTGAATGGCAATTGTTACAGCCTTCTCTAATATATAAGTCACGTCCCTGAAGTTCAAGCGGAGTGTATGGTTTAACACTTGATATTGTTGGTACATTTGATTTTACAAGGAATGTCGGAATAATTTCTATCATACCGCCAATTAATACCAATACTGTTGCAGCAAGTGCAAACTGCAATGGTTTTCTTTCCAGCCACCTGTGCTTTGTTTCTCCCGCAGGATTTATATTCATTGTCTCTCTTGCAGGTGCTTCAGCGGGTTCATTTGCTATAAGTGAACCAAGCTTCATTGTTTTAACAAGATTGTAAACACCAATTATTACTCCTGCAAAATACATTGTTCCGCCAATTGAGCGAATTGCATAAAGAGGTATCAGGTTTGTAACAGTTTCAAGGAAGTTTGGATACTGTAAAATTCCTTCCGGTGTGAACTGTTTCCACATTAATGATTGTGTGATGCCAGCCCAGTACATTGGTACTGCGTAAAATACTATTCCAAGCGTACCTATCCAGAAATGAGTATTTGCCAGCTTCTTTGAAAACAGACTGGTTTTGTAAATTCGGGGAATAAGCCAGTATAATATTCCAAATGAAAGGAAACCGTTCCAGCCTAAAGCGCCAACGTGAACGTGTGCAACTATCCAGTCAGTGTAATGTGCAATTGCATTAACATTTTTCAACGAAAGCATCGGACCTTCAAATGTAGCCATACCATAAGCTGTAACTGCTACAACCATAAATTTAAGTACAGGGTCTTCGCGGACTTTATCCCATGCGCCTCGCAGGGTTAACAGTCCGTTTATCATACCGCCCCATGAGGGAGCAATAAGCATAATAGAAAATACAGTGCCTAAAGATTGTGCCCAATCAGGAAGCGCGGTATATAATAAATGATGAGGACCCGCCCAGATGTATATAAAAATTAATGACCAGAAATGCACAATAGAAAGCTTGTATGAATATACCGGTCTGTTTGCAGCTTTTGGAAGGTAGTAATACATCAATCCTAAAAACGGTGTCGTTAAAAAGAAAGCTACAGCATTATGCCCATACCACCACTGGACCAAAGCATCCTGAACACCTGCGTAAATTGAGTAGCTTTTAAACAATGTTACCGGTATTTCTATAGAATTAACAATGTGCAGCACTGCGACCGTAACAACAGTCGCTACGTAGAACCAGGTAGCAACATACATATGCTTCTCACGGCGTTTGGCTATTGTCCCGAACATGTTGATGGCAAAAACCACCCACACGAGTGCGATCAGGATATCAATAGGCCATTCCAGTTCAGCATATTCTTTGCTGGTAGTTATACCTAAAGGAAGTGTTAGTGCTGCACATAAAATTATCGATTGCCATCCCCAGAAGTGTACCTTGCTCAGCATATCGCTGAACATTCTGGCTTTGGATATTCTTTGCAGTGAATAATAAATTCCCATAAACATCGCATTTCCTACAAATGCAAATATCACGGCGTTTGTATGTAACGGCCTCAATCGGCTGAAAGTTATGTAGGGTATGCCGAAGTTCAGGGCAGGGATGTATATCTGAAATGCTATCAGCAAGCCCACAAGCATACCAACTACACCCCAAACCATTGTGGCTATTGCAAAATTGCGGACTATTCGGTTATCATAACTGAACTTTTCCATTTCCATTTTATGGAATCTCCTTTTTGAAATTAAGTTTAGTTCTTAGTTCTGTTCTTTATGTAATTCTTTAAATGCTTATATAAAACAGTTGTTTTATCATTGATACTCACCACCATACCCATCTTCCGGAGAGAGGGAACAAATGTCAGAAATTTGTTGCTTCTCTCCCCTCTCCTTTTAGGAGAGGGGAAAAACGCACCTATGGTGCGTTAAGGGGTGAGGTCACTTTTATATTATTTTTATTTCTTT
>JAYTUN010000049.1:0-9352 GCA_043744495.1 Ignavibacteria bacterium | reverse complement strand
GCTACCGGGCTGCGCTACGCGCCGTAAAAAAATATAATAATAAGAACGAATTACAAATTTAATCTAATTTTATTTCATTTTCACTCACAAAATAAATAACTCACATTATGCAATCTAACAGTAATCCATTTGGGACGTTACGATAATTGAGTTTCTTCTTTTGCGAGGCGTATTTTGCAGAAGCAATCCCATAAGGTTTTATATAGAAATTTACAATAAAAAAGAGGCTGTCTCAAAAGTCATTATTTAAATGTTTCGAAGCTAAGCAAGATTGCAGAGTAACCAGGCAACTGCCTGATTGAATTTATGAGATTGCTTTGTCGCTCCGCTCCTCGCAAAAGTATTTTTGAGACAGCCTCTTAAATAATTATTTGGATAATTCACTACATTCAGTATAATAACTAATCATCCAATTGATTATATAACTCTTCCAAAAACTTTCTTAACTCTTTTAAGTCTTCAAACATCTTATCACTTTCTTTTTCACCATCTTCCATTGCAGATGTATCAGTTTGCTGACTCTCAAATAGGCTAAGCTCACCAGCTTTTTGTTTTTGTACATCAACAACTTTCATGTCTGTTTTTTCTAGACCATCATCGCCAATATTATAATTCTTTAATATCTTCTTAGCGCCCTCTATAGTATATTTCTCTTCCTTTAATAATTTCTTAATTAACAGGATCATCTTAATATCTTTATTAGTATATATCCTGTTCCCGGAAGTATTTTTAGCAGGTTTTAGCTGCTCAAACTCTGTTTCCCAATATCTTAGTACATACTGCTCCAGGTCACATATTCTGCTTACTTCACTGATAGAATAATACAGCTTTTTCATTGAAAAATTTTTCATAGCCATAAATTTATTTCTTATGATTTAATACAAAAATACTTATTATTGTGATACTTTTCAATAAGTAACTATAAAATACTTTATTTATTTAGATTAGTCAATAGCAAACCATAGCAGTTATGCAAAAGAAAACATCAAAAAGGACAAAATGGACAAGATTAGAGTAAGATTTGCACCTTCACCCACCGGATTTTTACATGTAGGGGGAGCCAGAACGGCAATTTTTAACTGGTTATATGCAAAAAACCAAAATGGAAAGTTTTTGCTCAGAATTGAAGATACTGACCCCGAAAGAAGCAAAAGTGAGCTATCAGAGCAAATAATAAGGAGCATGAACTGGCTTGGTATGCTAGCTGATGAACCCATAGTTTATCAGGCACTCAATATCGAACGCCACAAACAGGTTGCAGGTGAATTGCTTAAAACGGGAAAAGCTTATTATGCTTTTGAAACATCCGAGGATCTGGAAATTCAGAGAAAAGCCTCTCAGCAAAAAAAAATACCATTTAAATATAACAGGGCATCATTAAATCTGCCGGAAGAAACTGTAAAAAAATATTTAATTGAAGGCAAACCATATACTATCCGGTTTAAAGTCCCTGAAGGCAAAACGGAATTTGAAGATATTGTACACGGCAAAACATCTTTCAATAATTCTGAAATAGATGATTTTGTCATCCTACGCTCTGATGGCTCTCCTGTTTACCAGATTGCAGTTGTTGTTGATGACCACGATATGAAAATAACACATGTCATACGGGGTGACGATCATCTATCAAATACTCCCAAACAAATATTGCTATACAATGCTATGGATTGGGAAGTTCCCCAATTTGCGCACCTGCCTATGATACTTGATGAAGAAAAGAAAAAACTTTCAAAACGTAAAAATACTGTTAGTGTGGAAGAGTATAAAGATAAAGGATACTTGCCGGATGCATTATTTAATTTTCTGACACTACTGGGATTTGCTCCCCCCCCATCCTTGAAGGAGAGGGGGGGAAAAAGCACCAATGGTGCTTTTGAGGGGGGTGAGGTTTTAGCTCCTGAGAAAATAGAGATCATTAATAAGGATGAATTGATTAAAGCATTTACATTTGCCCGGGTAAACAAAAGCTCAGCCGTATTTGATATGAAAAAGCTGAACTGGATAAATGGCGAATACATTAAGAGTACTGATACTGATGTTTTGATCAAAATGATAAAAGATTCAAAAACATTTTTAGGAATGGAAACAGATATTACCAAGATAAAACCTGAGTATCTTAAAAATGTGATTAATCTGATGAAAGAAAGAATTTCAACTCTGAACGATTTATTTGATTATGGCAGCTATTTTTTTACTGAACCGGTGAGTTATGACCATAAGGGTCTGGCAAAACACTGGAATCCCGAAATTAAACCTATATTTACCCAGTTTACAAAGGAACTTGAAAAAACTGAAAATTGGTCTGCTGAAGATTTAGAACCAATTTTGCGTGAATTTGCTGAAAAAAAGCATATAAAGGCTGCTCAATTAATTCACATATTACGTTTAGCAGTAACAGGCAGAACTGTAAGTCCGGGTATCTTTGAGGTAATGGAAACATTAGAAAAAAGTATTGTAGTTAACAGAATTAATATTTTTTTACATAAAAGCTAATATTTATATTGCTTTTTAGCTATTAGATAGTTACTTTTGAGCAATTAATAGCATAACATTTAATTAACAAATCTCTCCATGGGAATGGAGAATTATTGGAGGTAATAACTACATGAAATATCTTAAACTTTTTGCATTAGCATCAGTTTTTTTCTTTACTGCTAATACTTTTTCACAATGGACATACTGTCTTGGATCAGCTAATATGTCCGGCTTAGGTGTCAACCCTGGTATTTACTGTTTAGACGGAAGCAATGCAATTGTTGTTGGCGGCGTTACAGGCGCACCAAGGGTTTACAAAACAACAAATGGCGGTGTTAACTTTGTTAACATTACAAGCAATATAACAGGTCCTGAACTTTATGCTGGCTGCATGATAGATGCAAACATATTGATGGTTGGCGATGGCGCAGGCAATGCAAAATTGTGGAGAAGCATTGACGGTGGAACAACCTGGACAACTGTTTTAACAACAGGGGGTTCAGGCGGATTTTTTAACGGAATTGTTAAAGCAAACTTAACACCTAATTTTGTTGTTGCACAAAGTGATGGTCCTACTGGTTTAGGTACTGCGGCAGTTATGTATATTTCAGCAAATAACGGTGCTACCTGGACAGCACAGCTTCAAACTGGTGTTGGATTTACAATTGGTTCATTACCTTCAGTTTACTGTATTGATAACCAGTTCTATGGCGTAGGTGCAAGTACAGCTCCAAGGCTTGGGTGGACAGCTAACGGCGGCTCAACATGGACAGGCACACCTGTTGGTTTAACAGGAGTATTTCTTTCTGGCTTAGCATTTAACGATAACAAATTAAATGGTTTGGCTGTAACAAGCACATCTTTCCCAACTCTCGCAAGAACATCAACAGGACCTGCTGGTCCCTGGACAACTGTTAGTGCAGGAACCGGAGCAAGCACGCTTAATGTATTAAGATGGGTACCCGGAACAAACGTATGCTTCCTTTCTACAACTGCTACTACAGGTGCTATCAGAATGACTACTGATAACGGTGCTACATGGGTTAATCAGACAACAAGCGCATTAACAGGATTTTTTGATATTTCCGTTCAGAACAATGCAGGAACAATTAATGGTTATGCAGTTGCAGGTGATGGAAGTGTTGTGAAGTTCTCTTCACTGGTTGCTATTGATCCTACAAACACAACAACCCCAAATGCGTATGCTTTGGAACAGAATTATCCAAATCCGTTCAACCCAACAACATCAATAAAATTCTCAGTTCCAACAGCCGGAAATGTATCTTTAAAGATATATAACAGCTTAGGCGCTGAAGTTATGACAGTTGTTAACAAAGATTTAGCAGTTGGAAATTATGTTGAAAACGTAAATATGGATGGCTTCTCATCAGGTATTTACTTCTATACTATAACATCAGGCAATTTCAAGGAAACAAAGAAAATGATGTTGATAAAATAAAAAGGCAAAAGTAAAAAAGCAAAAAATTAAAAAACCCCTGTCCCGATAACTCGGGACGGGGGTTTTTTAATTTCCCTTCGCAAGCCGGATGAAGGAAGCGACCTCGTCAGCCTCCTTTTTTGCGAGGCGTAGCCGAAGCAAACTCATGCGAAGCATTCTGAGAATAAGCAATAAGCAAATAAACAGGAAATTTTACATTAATTGTTAATTCACAATTGTTTAGTTATATTTGACCCGTTATTCAATTAATATCTAAGTATGAATCCAATAATACATCTTTTCTTAGCAGGCTTTTTCTCCGTTGTACCAATGATAATTTATCTTGTTATTATATGGTGGATGGATAGGTATGAACGCGAGCCATTCTGGCTGGTTAGTATGAACTTTTTCTGGGGCGCAACAGGAGCCATTATATTTGGTTTTATTGGCAGTAGAATAATGGGACTTGGTGTATCTGAGTTTATTTACAAGTTTGCCAATGATTCTGATGCCGGTACATTAAATAATCTGGCAGGTGCGGTAATAGTAGCCCCAATAGTAGAAGAATTAACAAAAGGTATATTCCTGCTTATGGTAGCATTCAGCCGGCACTTTGATGGTCCGGTAGATGGTGCTGTATATGGCGGTGCAATTGGTCTTGGATTTGGTATGACAGAAAACTTCCTGTATTTTATGAGCTTCCCGCAAGATTATGTTGGCTTGTTAGTTCTAGTAATTATGAGAACATTTTCTTCTGCAGTTTTACATTGCTGCGCTACGGCTGTTTTTGGAGCAGCAATAGGTTATGCAAAGTTCAAAGGTATATTCGCAAAATTAACTATTATCCCATTAGGGCTGGCTTTGGCAATTTTCATGCACTTTATGTGGAACCTTACAGTGAGCTTTAATTCAACAGCGCTAATTGGATTCTTATTTATGATAATATCTGTTATAATAATTTTTACTGTATTTCAATTCGGAGTTTACCATGATGGTAAAATTATACTCAGGGAATTAACAGATGAATCAAACACAACAGGCTATATACCTAAAGAACATTTGCTCCATTTACCTTACACTTCCAAAAGATTTAAAAAAGGCTGGCTTCAGCAAAGTATAAACCAAAAAGAGTATGTAAAAACTGCTGTGAAACTTGCAATACGCAAAAACCAGGTAAAGAATATGAAGTCCTCAAGCCAGACAGTATATATAAGAGAAGTAGATACGTTAAGAAATAAAATATATACGATCTTGTATTATTCTCAGAAACAGCAGTAAACTAATATTAATTTAAAGGAACAAAGCCAGTCCTCTAAATATGGATTGGCTTTTTTTCTATTTGGCATACCTATTTTCACTGGCTGAGAGGCAAGTAAGTCTAATCAGTAGAATGTCGAGCATAGTTTTAATTACACAATATGACGCTTTCATTAATAATAGCAAACTGGAACACTAAAGAACTTATTCAGGACTGTATAAGTTCGATATTTGATTGTACCCTTCAATCTGAAATTGAATACGAAGTAATTATTATTGATAATGCTTCAATTGATGGCAGCAAGGAATATTTACGCTCTTTAAAGAATAAAATTACTTTAATTGAAAAATTGCAAAATATAGGCTATGCTAAGGCATGTAACCAGGGCATGAAAATTGCAAAAGGAAAATATATATTGCTTCTTGGAAGTGATACAATTATGAAACCACATACTATTAAAGAATGTGTAAAGTTTCTTGAAGCAAATCCGGAAGCAGGAGCAGTTGCATGCAAGCTTTTGAATCCTGATGGAAGTGTGCAAAACAGCATCAAGAAATTTCCCGAATTAAAAAATGCGTTCTATACTTATCTTTCATTTGATAAAATGAACCGCGATTATGATATGGCTGATTTTGATTACAATTCTACCTGTGAGGTAGAGCAGGCTGCAGCAACATTTCTTATGATTAGGAAAGAACTGCTTGAGGAAATTTCTTATTTTGATGAATCATACAGAATTTTGTATAATGATGTAGATCTCTGCAGCCGGATAAGGAAAGCCGGTTATAAGGTTTATTTTCTGCATACCGTTTCAATTATACATTACGGAAGCCATTCTACAAAAAATGCAGATTTTGCCCTTAGAAGGATAATGTACTCTGATATTTACAGGTATTATTACAGGAATTTTGGCTTTAAGGCTAAGTTTTTATACCCTATTTTAGCGTTCAGATTATTAATAGTCTCAACAATAAAATCATAAGTCAGTATATATAATGTCTTTAACAGACAAAGTAATAAAGAATACATTTTATCATTTTTTATCTCAGGCATTCGGCTTTTTATCCCCTTTTATTTTAACCCCGCTGATCATTGCATATATCGGTGTAACTGAATTCGGGATGTATGCAATAGTAATGGGTTTTATCGGAACTTTTGCATTGTTTGATTTCAGCATATCGGCATCATTTATTAAATTTATATCCGAACATTATAATAAAAATCAGTTCGAAAACCTAAATAAAACAATAAATACAGGATTATTTTTTTATATCGGGTTTACTACCATAATCTGCATAATTGTAATATTCTTTTCAACTTTTATTTTTAATCTCATTAATATCCCTCCTAATTTATATTCATTGGCGGTATTTTCTTTAAATATAAGCCTTATTATTTTTTTTCTTGCAACTTCAAGCACAATATTTGTTTCAGTTCTTATCAGCATCCAGAAAATGTACCTTAATAGTATGATAGGGTTAATAATAAATATACTTAATTTTTTTTCCACATATTTATTGCTAACAATGGGTTATGGCTTAAAAGGTGTACTTTACAGCCAGCTTATTGCAGTAATAGTGAGCGTATTTTTTAATATATATTTATCTTTTAAGGAAATACCTCAGTTAAAGATAGGGTTTAGGTATCTTGATAAACTTTCATTTAAATCAATGAGTAAATTGGGATTACAGATGCAGGTATCCAGGTTTTCGGTATTCCTTTCTGAAAAATATGATGAGTTTTTACTAGGTCACTTTTCATCATTAAGCAATGTTACATATTTTAATCTTGCTAACCGGGTTACAAGGTTCGGTAGGTTTTTCCCGTTACAGCTATTTCAGCAGGTTGCCCCTGTCGCAGCTGAGTTAAATGCAAAAGATCAGAATCATAAGCTCACCCTGCTATTCACTGAAGCGACTAAATATCTTACTGTTTTTTCACTGCCAATATTTATATATATAATTTTTTTTGCGGATCTTATTATGACTACATGGGTAGGGAGCGGTTACGATACTTCGGTTTATCTTTTAAGAATACTTGCAGCGGGACAGATAGTAAATCTTTTACTATCCGCGCCAGGCAATTCAATAATCCCAAATCTGGGGTTACCAAAATATTTAATGTATGAAGGGTTGATAAGTCTGGCAATAAATCTGATACTAAGTTTTCTGTTGATTAAATATTACGGCATTGTTGGCGCAGCAATTGGCACATCTGTTTCAACGGCATCTGCATCAATTTACGTTTATATAACTTCAGTAAAATATTTTAAAGAAAACATATTTCCGTTTTTAATAAAAAGCTACTTACTTCCATTAATGATATGTACGGCAGGATGTTTAATAACTTTCATAATTTTCTATGAAGTAAGGGAATTAAATTTATTTAAACCGGGAAGGCTTAATAGTATCCTGATGATGATATTTACATCGGGTTTTATGGTTTTGCTGTACATAACTGCATTGTTTAAAACAAAATATATTAACCAAAAAGATAAAGATAATCTTTCTAGGCTAATTAAGATTATTAAACCTTTTAATAAAACTTTATCTTAAATGATTTCAATTATAATTGTAAATCATAATACTTATAGGGTATTGGAAGAATGCGTTGAATCTGTTTCCAGGCTTGAAGCCGCAGAAGGATTTGAAATAATTATTATTGATAATTGTTCGAAAGATAATTCTATAGATGCTATAGAGTACTTGGCGATAAAATATAACAATGTAAAAGTTATTTTTCTGGATGAGCTGAAAAGCTTTTCTTTCGCAAACAACACCGGAATTAAGCAGGCTAAGGGTGATTACATTTTAATAATGAATCCCGATATAATTTTTACTGAACCGGTATTAACTTACCTTGTTAATAGTATAAAAGCTGATAATGCAATAGGCTCTATTACACCTGCTTTAGTAGGTATAGACGGTAATTTTCAAAGAAATTATTTCCAGAGATACCCATCTATCCGGCAGTTTATTTTTTATTATTCAATGTTTGCAAAATTCTTTAACTGTTCAGCTAAGAGAATGAATAAATATCTTGAAAACCAGGATATAGATATCTCGGTTAAAAAGCTTTATTATACTGAACAGATTCCTTTTGCTTTTTTTCTTACAACCAGGAATGTTCTTGATAAAACCGGGCTTCCTGATGAAAATTTTATTCTTTTTTTTGAAGATGTGGATTTAAGTTACAGAATTTCCCGGAAATTCAAACTGGCTGTTGATACATCATTAAAAGTTACTCATCTTGGCGGAAGCAGTATGGGTAAAGATAACCCCAGGCTTTATGGAATATTTATTAAAAGTATGGTCTATTTTTTTGAGAAACATTACAGCAGTAGAAGTGTTTTTTTGCTCAGATTGCTTATAAAATTAAATTCTTATTGCATTATATTTATAGAGCAATTAAAGTATATAATTGGCAGACAAGATAAAAACCGTATTATAAAACACAAATATACAATTGATCGTTTAAGGGATCAGTTCTAACCAATGGTTATAAAAAAGGAAAATACAAAAAATATTTATTTCGTTTATTTGTATTTTTTATTGTTTTCGGTATTTTATTTAATATATATCCCTCCATTTGAAGCGCCTGACGAGAATTTACATTTAGATTACATCAATTTTATCTCAAAACATAAAAAATTACCCAACCAATACTTGAATAATGATCACTATACTTATGTAGGACAGGGTCACCAACACCCGCTTTATTATTTGGCAGGAGGATTACTAATAAATATTTTCAGCAGCGATGGTACTGTTGATACAGAACACCCTTCAAAATATGATAAATACTGGCATGGTGGTATTAAAAACAGCTATACAAATAACAGTATATTTAAATCAAATGAAGACAAGATATTATTTTATCTATTGCGTTCACTATCGTTAGTTTTTTCTCTGGTAACTTTAATATTTTCCTATAAGCTATCCGGTCTTTTTTTCAAAGAAGATAAGTTGAGAATTCTATCTGTATTTTTGGCTGCTTCATTGCCTCAGTTTCAGTTTATATCAGCGGTTATAAATAATGATTCATTAGCAAATATGTTTTCAGTTATTTGCATTTATTATACTTTCAAAATGATACAATTTTCCGGAAGTAAAAACTTTATTGCTGCCGGAATAGCATTAGGCTTAGGTCTGTTAACCAAAAAAACACTTCTTTTTATATTC
>JAYTUN010000048.1:0-33237 GCA_043744495.1 Ignavibacteria bacterium | reverse complement strand
TTACAAACTTTAAATCATTATTAAACAACGATATAAAGAACTCAAACTATCAACTGGAGTAATTATAAGTTTAATTTAAGCTATGACCCCCTTGTGTTATCACATGTCTTCGCCAGTTCTTCGACCTGATAGGGGGAAATGATAAAAAGAGAAGTTTTAACGGTTTCTGTATCGGAGGCGGTCAACTTGAGTAATTTAATTAACCTAAATTGGATTAATAATTGGGTTACCATTTTGGTAACTTTTAGTTATATTTGCTTGGTTTAAATTATGAGGATTATTGCAAAGAGAACTCTGAGGGAATTCTGGAACTTACACAAAGATTCCAAACAGCCTTTAATAGTATGGTATAACGAAGCTAAAAAGTCAGCGTGGAAGAATTTTAATGATGTAAAGAGTTTTTCCAAAAGCGCCAGCGTAATTGGGAATGACAGGGTAGTGTTCAATATTAAAGGGAATGATTATAGACTGGTCGTTAAAATTGATTTCTTGTGGCAGGTTATCTTTATAAAGTTTATTGGCACACATAAGCAATATGACAACATAGACGTAAAAAACAATTAATTTCAAAAAAAGTATGAAAATAAAACCGGTAAAGAATAAAAAAGATCACGGAAAAGCGCTGGAAAGAATCGATCAGCTTTGGGGATGTAAAAAAAACACACCTGTAGGTGATGAATTTGAGGTTCTTGTTACACTTGTTGAAAAATACGAAGATGAACACTATCCAATTCCGCCCCCGGATCCAATTGAAGCTATTAAATTCCGAATGGAACATATGAACCTTTCACGAAGTGAGCTCGCAAAAATAGTAGGTTATAAAAGCCGTGTATCGGAATTACTTTCTGGAAAAAGGAAACTGAGCCTGCCAATGATCCGCAGGCTGAATAAAGAGCTGAAAATACCAGCCGAAACTTTGATTAGAGAATATTAATTAATGGCTAAAGCAAAAAAAATACCGTCGCTTGATCCCAACAAGCCGCTTGATGAGAGCCTGCTAAAGATTCTACGAACACGCTTTAATGAAATGACATCTCACGAGCAGGGCACAATAGATGGCAGCGATATCGAAGCTCTGCATGATATGCGCGTAGCTTCGCGGCGTGTACAGGCAGTACTTAAAATATTCCGCGGAATATTCCCCAAAAGGAAATTTAAGGCTGAATATAGCGAGCTTCGCTTATTGACAAGCTCACTGGGCGATGTAAGGGATTATGATGTATTTATAGATAAGCTTGAAAAGTATAGGTCATCATCAGCAGAAAAAGATCACCGTGCATTCGATCTGCTTGTTATCCGCAAGAAAGCAGAGCGCGAGAAAAAACGTAAATTATTGATTAAGCATATTAAAGAATTGAACAAATCTGGCTATAAAGAACATTTTAATAATTTTATATCAGAAAATATTTAGCAATCACAAAACCTGTCAGGTTTAAGTATTTAGAAACCAGTATTTGAGTATTTATTTATTTTATCAAAGAAAAACCTGACAGGTTTACACTATAGCAATAAATGAAAAAGGCATATCATATAAAAAAGAAATCATCACTTAAAGAAAACATCAGGCAGGTTCTCCCAGAGATGTTTGATAATTTCTTCGCACACTATGCAATTGTGATAAACTTTCCGCTGCGCAAAAGCGAGCTTCACGAAATGCGCAAAGCCGGCAAACCTCTGCGCTACGCAATGGAGCTTGGTGAATATTGCTTCCACGGAGATTTTAAACTATGCCTTGATGATATAAAATCATCGCTTGAGATAATGGGCGAAGTACACGATTCAGATGTAATGATACCCGATATTAATCTGCATATTAAAGAAATCAGGCTTTTTAATCAGACAATAAGCGACCCTGACCAAAGATTTTCTACTAAAGAACTGCGCAATTGCATAACAAATCTTCGCGCTAAGCGCTACGAGTTATATGCTGAGCTTTGCACAAAGCTTAACCTGTGGAATGAAAACGATTTCCGTATAAGGATAGTTAATGCAGTGAATTTACTTAAGGGCATCACTAAAAACTCAATGTTTCATGCGAAGAAAGCAAAGAAATAAAGCCGCCAAGTTCGCAAAGACGGTAAATTTAATACTTTATGAACTTTGTGATTCCTTTCGGGCTTTGAAAGAAATTTATTTTCCAAGTTTTTAGAGATACCCTTAAATAATAAATTTATGGTAACTGCTGAAGTATTAAATGATATTAAACGATCATATTCTATTTTAAATTCACTTTCTGATTATGAATCTGAAAGCAAAAGACAATATTCAATTCTGAAAAATATTCCTGCGGGCGAAACAGTTTTTCTTAAAGGTGATACCTGTTCGTTTTTTGCTTTTATTTTAAAAGGCAGGGCCAGGGTATATAAAACAGGCGAGTCAGGCAGGGAAATTACTTTGTATCGCTTTCAAAAAGGAGAAAGCTGTATCTTAACAGCATCATGTATATTAAGCAAAAATACTTTTCCGGCAGAAGCTCTTGTTGAAGAAGTTGCATTCAAAAAAATGGATTCACGTATTGCAGGATTTATTCTGAACAATTCATCAGGTAATTCAATTTCCGCAACTCACCGTGAAATTGCATAAGAGAGTCTTAACTGCAGAGCGGGCATAACGGTCAACCCGATATATTTAACGCCATTTTGAATAAGCGGTGCAAGAGCTGATGTAGCATTAACTCCAAGATTTTCGTCTATTAACTATAGTCATATTTGCCCTCTAGGAAAGCTCCGAGCGTAAGTATGGAATTTGGGATGCGAAAGCCCCAATTTGCTGATTTTGGGTTTATTAATGCAATCATTAGAAGTAATTTTAGTGATAAGTGGTGAGAAATGAAGTTGAATTAAATTGCTGAAGAACGTTACTTTCCTTTGCGGAATTTTACAAAAAATGAAATTAAAAGCAAATACTCTGAAATTAATGATGAAAATGCTGCTCCTGTATAATTATGTAAATGGATCAAAAGAATACTTAACGGTATATTAATTATCCATACAGCAAGATATGTTTTTAAAATAAATTTTTCGCGATGAGCAGAATACAAAAACGGCTGAATAACAGAATAGGTTAGTATTGGTATTACAGTGAATCCTAATAGCTTGAGGACAGGAACAGCTTCAGGAATTTTGAAAGTAAGATCAATTAATATGCCGGCAGTAAAGAAAATTGTGAGCGATATAATTAATCCTGTGAGAAATGAATAGGCTGTAAATTTTTTTGCCAGCCGGTAACGAACTTCAGGCGGAGTTCCGGGGTTTGTCATAGCCGGATAAATAGTATTGTAAAGGGCGCCCGAGATCAATCCAACACCATTAGCAAAACGCGAAGCGGCAGAGAAGATTCCAAGGGATGCCTGTGACGATAAGTTTCCAAGAATTATTAGAATTACTCTTGGAATGGAAAGCGTAAGAAAGTTGCTTCCAAAAAACGGGAATGATTCTTTGATAATGGGCTTTATGTATAAATAGCTGTAAGGGATTTTTTCGGCTAATGATATTCCTGAGTTTTGCCAAAGATTATGATTTGCAATTTTGAAAACAATTGCTGTAAGTACTTCCAGCACGAACATCATAACGAACAGATAGAACAGACTGCCTGTTTTAATTAAAATGAAATAAGCTAGGATTATCTGAATGAAGGTATTTAAGCTTTTTATTATTGAAGGAAGAGTTTGTTTCATTAGTGAGCGAATTGCAGATTCGTAAGTAGTTTGAAATGCTTTCGGAATAATAATAGCGATACCCGCAGCAAAAGCTAAATTGAAATTAGAACCCGGGAGTATGGGAAATATTAGTACGGAAGCAATAACGCAAATTACAGCAAGAAAGAATTTAAATATATTTATGTTTTTAATAAGAGAGAAAACATTTGAGCGGTCTGAATTTATTTTCCTGATAAGAAGCTGTGATAAGCCAAATTCTGCAATCACAGAAATTATTGAGATTACCGCGAAGATGTAGGTAAATTCCCCTAGAGCAGTAACACCCAGTAGGCGTGTTATCATAACGGCGAAGATGAACATACCACCATAGTTGATGATGTTAGAGAGCATCACCATGAAAGTATCTTTGAATATTTTATGTGTGAGTTCTTTCATTTTATTAGTCACAGGCATGCTGAGCGAAGCGCCGTGCACGCCTCTGGCGTCTGTTGCAGAAGTCTATAAATTATTTAACACACCCCTTCTGCTTCGCTCCCTCCCCTCTCAAGAGGGGAATATAAGCTGTAATTCCCCTCTTGAGAGGGGAGGATTCACCGAAGGTGAAGATTGCCTGCCAAGCGGAACGCATGGGTGTGTGTGATAATGTGTTGTGCAACAGACACTTTGGCGTGGAAGTCCTGTGGATCTTTGACCTAATTAATTTTTATCCTCTCTCAACAAGAGTGCGTTATTATGTCAGACACTACAGTTTGATTAAAAATTCTTTTGATTTAACAATGATCTCATTAACATCAAAGCCTGTCATGCAAAGCGGCTGAGGATATATGCAGTTCACGGTTTTGCTGTTGGAAATACTCATACAGGGCGAGCACTCAATTGCGCGGTAGAATACAAGCTGTTTATCACTCAGCGGACCGTAACGTATAGGGGACTCGGGTCCGTAAAACGCTATTACAGGTTTATTTAATGCTGATGCAATATGAAGCGGACCCGAATCATTGGTAATGAGGCAAACTGACGAGCAAATTAGGCTGACAAGTCCGCTTACAGAAAGTTTACCCGAAAGATTTGTAACATTTGTTTTATTCTTCAAAGCTGAAAAAATTCCTGCAACATAATTTTTTTCATCTGCGGAGCCGGTTAAAATGATTTGGTATTTTCCCAAATCTGAAAGCTCATCAATTAGCCTTACAAAGTATGTAGCCGGAAGCCTTCTCTCGTAAGCCATTTTACTGGCATTGGGGTTGATGACGATAACCCCCCTCTGTATCCCTGACTGCGTTAGCAGTTCCCTTTTGTTGGGGGATATGTTTAATGTGCTTACAGCTTGTTTGCAAATTGTAAGTACAAGATTCATGAAATTATCACGAGTGTGAATGTTATCATTGAACATCAATGTTTTTGAAAACAGGCGGCTACGGTTATTTTTTGTGTTATCAAACCCGACGGAATATTTTGTTTTTATTAAACGAGTAATGATTGCTGAATAATATGTAAAAAACTCGAAATCAAAAACGAGGTCAATTTTTTGTTTCCTGAGTTTAAGGATAGTTTTTAAAGTATCAATAAAAAACACAAAAGGGTTATTCAGTCTGATAGATATAATATCATCAATATTTTTGGTAAGTGTCAGAATTTCATTGTTAGCCTGGAAGCTAAGGTAATGAAATTTAGCTTCGGGGTAACTTTTTCTTAGTGTGTTAATTGCTGGCGATGTGAGAATAATACTGCCCATTCCCCAGAATTTAATGAGCAGGATATTTTTAACGCTATTTGCAGGCGGAATTGAGTTCTTTTTTTTGCTAAATACCGTTAACAGAAAGCAAAAAATGCGTCCGAGGTATTCATCAATGTATTTCATTAAAGGGATATTCAATGGAAGCGCCCCCAAAAGAAACTAATAAACTTAGTTGGCGGGATTTTTAATCCCCCTAAATCCCCCTTTACAAGGGGGACTTTTATCTTATACAATGCGGTGAAGCCAACACCTCGGTTTCTATCGGAAGCGAATATTATTGAGTTATCGTTATCAGCAAAAAAAGGAAAGAAACACATTTGCCTTCCCGATGTAACAGGATGGGCTATTCCGGTTACCGTTTCTTTAATAAAGATAACCCCATTTTGTGAATAACACTCAATCTTTTTATCTTTTGTAAATGAACCTGAATTCAGCTTAATCCCCGATGCATCCCTTTGAATCCCGGTTTTAATATCAATTACCTTTTGTTTTGGTATTTTGTTTTCAATTGTTTCGAAAGCAATGTGTTCTGGATCAATAAGCACAGGGAAGAACACATTTTCCTTATCATAACTGAAGCCAAAGTTTGAGCGGAGAACAAATTTTTCTCCGCCGCATTCTGTCCACACCAGCTTATCATTATATGCCGAAGGCATTGAGACAAGATAATTATTACCGGTCGTGATATACTCAGCCCCGCTTTTATCAGGCTGATTCATAAAGTAAGAAAGCGCAGTAAGAAAAACCACATGAACCGCCCCGATAGCAAGGAAGCGGTTTCTTCGTTTATTAAACAGCTTAGTTGAATTTAATATACCAAGTATATTCAGGTTGATGATCCATAAAGTCAATAAACCGAATAATTTTAGGTAAGCTAATAAATATAGCGGGGAATCTTTGAGTTTTGAGGTTATGAAAACCTGCACAGGAGAGTTTATAAGCAGCATAACAGCAATAATAATACCTGCTATAAAGTAATTTTTGTTACCCCAATAATACTCTGCAATGAAGACAACTGCAGGGATCAGCACAACAAACTGGTATGATGCATTCACAGGCAGAAGCAAAAGGCATACTATACAGAAAAGGGACAGCTCAAGCTTTAAGTTTTCTGCTGCCGGCTTTATAAATGATATTGATAGTGTAAGTATAAAAAATATATACACATATTTAAGAGTATAAAATGCAAGTGTGCTTTGCATTAGCGGATTTGGATTAAGCGATGGCTCAAAACTAAACCAGCGGTGAAGCAAAGAGATGAATGACTGGTATTCCGCCGCATACACAGTGCCTATCCAGCCGTCACCAAGCCGGGGCATAATTTTTGTAAAGTAAAACCAGTTGAGGTCAAACCCGGTAAGCAGTATAACAGGAATATATATCAGCGCAGAAAACAATACAGTATAAACAAGAAGCTTATATCTTTTTTTGAAAATAAAAAGGAATATGAAAAATATTGTGTAAAATTTTAGTATTATGCTTAGCGAAATAAATAGAGCGGATAGAATATCTTTGCCCTTTGACATGAAGTACATTGCCAAGCAAAGAAAAAAAAGCACCAGAAGGTATGCTTGTGCGAACATGAAATTATTCATTAAAGCATAACCGGAGAGAAAGAAAATTATACCAACCACAAAGAAATTTATATTTGATATTTTAGATAGAATTAATATGCAACCTAAAAGAAGTATTAGGTTAAAGATATTCCATGCAAACTTTGCATCAAGCTGCGGTAGCTTTGCAATGGGGGTCATTAACAATGCTGTTAACGGGGGATAGGGTGTATAAGATACAAGCTGATCGTTTATTCCATAAATTATAAGCTGGCGGGTGAACTCAACGTTATCGTAGGCGGTTTTCATATCCCTACCATCAAGATACATATTGGATGAAACGTAATAGTTGGGGAAATCTGTGTTAACTTTTTTAAGCGAAGGAATAAAGACGAAATACGCGAATAGCGCACTTAGAATTATAAATACTGAAGCAGATAATATTTTGTTTCTACCGTTTATCATTTCATTTTCATTACTATTATAAAATGATCGCCAAACCTGTTTACGGGGAAAATTCCTTTTATGAGATCATCTGTTTTCATAAAAAACTTTACGAATAATTTAAATCTTTTATAAACACCAATTAAATATGGCGGCGGAGTGTAATATCCAAGTGCGTAAATTTTTTGTACGGTAAAGTTTTGGCTGAACGACCTGTAAAATTTTTTTGGAGTAAAATAATATGTCAATACTTTTTCACCGTTTAGTTCTGCCATAATTCCATTTTTCGCAAAGCGGCGGAAGGCTTCGCGGAAATTTAATGTTATAATATAGTAGAATATTTCCCAAGGGCAGATCTTATTCATAACTACAGCTATGAATAAGCCGCCGGGTTTTAGCTTTTGTGCAAGATCATTTGTAAGCTTAGAGAAATCATTTATGCAATTTAAGCCGCCAAAGTTTGAGATTACCACATCGAAGTTACTATCAGTTACCTTATCAATTTCATCGAATGATAACGCCGCTGCTTTTATATTTTTTGCCTTTTTACTTTTTACTTTTGCCTCTATTATATCAATCATTTCATCAGAAATATCGGTAGAGTAAACATTCATTCCCTTGCCAGCCAGGAAAACAGCATCTACACCGGTTCCGGCATTAAGCTCAAGCACTTTGCTGCCAGAGGGAATGTGCTGTAAGTACACTTTGTGCACAATACCACGCATCCATTGGATAATAGGATTTTGGTTATCGCGGCTATCGTAATTTTGCGCGATATTGTTGAAGGATTGCTTTGTATTATTTTGATTATTTGTTTTAATATTGTTTTTAAATCCCCGTCTTGGAATAACGGAGGACATAAATTTTGTTAAATTGTGGATGGTTAAAAACTTTGAACTATCTTCCCCTTTTGTAAGGGGGAATTAAAAAAATAGAATAAATTTGTTGTTGATAATTATATTTAACTTTGGAAATACATTCTTCACAGACAAGAATGTGTGTGATACTATTCAATGTTCAATTTGTAATATTCATCATTAGCTTTGAAATTTTTGCTTTAAGAAAAGTTTTACCCAGATCCATTATACCTGCTTTGCCATTTGTCCGCATTTTATGATAAATTACTTCGTTTATCATATACCTGTTAGCATGGCGGTAGAAATTTTTTGAATACCTGCCTTTGAAGTCAAGGTCTCTGTCAGTTCGCTCATGCCATTTTTTATCCGTTACAAGAGCGTTTTCAACTTCTGCATAGAACGGTGTACCTTTAATGGGATAAGCGACCGTGGTTAAAAAAATATCGGGATTGGAATCTTTTAAATGCTGAACAGTTTCTATGATATCGTGTTTTAGTTCTCCCGGGTAGCCAAGCATAATGAATGTTCCGGCTTCTATTCCGTGTTTACGCGTTAGCTTAATTTTCTCGCGTGTATCGGCTGCGTTAACGCGCCTGTCCATCAGGTCAAGCACGGTTTGCGAACCTGACTCCGCGCCTATCCACAGCCTGAAGCATCCCAAAGATTTAAGTGTGATAATGACATCTTCGGTAAGCCTGTCACTTCGCGAGATACATTCAAATTTAATCTTAATATTACGTTCTTTGAATATTTTCAAAAGTTTGGAAAGCCATTTATGTGAAACAGTGAACACATCATCAACGAACCAGAGCATATCGGGGTTGTAATGCTGAACGATATGTTCAATCTCATCGGTAGTTTTTTCGGGTGAGTGCCGGCGATAACTTACACCATACACACTGTGTGAGCACCATTTACATGTGTAGGGACATCCGCGCATTGTGTTGAGCGAAACCGAGCTGTAACCGTGAGCATTTTTCCACGCATTAAGGTATAACGAAAGATCAACCGAGCTTCTATCGGGAATGGGGAGAGAATCAATGTCTTTTATTTTTTCACGAAGTGGAGTTTTTACTATTTCATTATTTTCTTTATAGATGATGCCGTTTACGCTGCTTAGTTCAGTGTTTTGTGAAGTTAGCTCTTTACATAGAGCGAGCATTGTTTCTTCGCCTTCGCCTTCTATTATTATATCAGCTCCGTAATTTAAGAACTCTTCTGCGTGGAACGGAGGTTCGGGTCCGCCTAAAACTATTTTGGAATTATTCAATTCATCCCGGGAGCGGATAAAATCTATCAACGGCAGAACGCCAAGCTTTGTCATTAAATTGCAGTAAATTCCAATAACACCAGGCTTTTCCTCAAGCAGTTTTTTTCTTTGCGCATCAGGAGAGGAAAAAGTTGAGTCATATACTGTAACATCATAGTTATGCTGTTTTAGATAAGCTGAAATATACAGTATTCCTAAAGGGACATAAGGTTTCATTATCCTAAGTTCATTTGGATCAGAGTTTAAAAAATAGCCGTGTGTGAGGAAAATTTTCAATTAAATTATCTTAAAAATACGTACAGAATTATTCAATATACCAAACGGAGTTGCTATCTTGAAATGCAATAAGCAATTATTTATACATAACTGTTTTGGTCATGATTAATTTGTGCAAAAAGATTAAATTTGTAATATCAAATAATACAAAATCATATATGAAATCAAACATTATAATATTATTGATACTTCCGGCAATACTGACATTAATTTCCTCATGCGGTGATGATACTACTACAAATAATCCTAATTCTCCCGCAGGTACAGTACTTTTTTCAAGGGATTCAATTAGTATATGACTAAACGGCTCAGGATCGGGCATCGATTCCAGCTATTACTCTACTGACGAAACGGGAAGTGTACTAGTTGAGCTAACTTTGCAGTCAAATGTTGATACGCCTTATGCATACGGCAGGTTTGGTTTTTATACAAACGCAACACCAGTAGTTCCGTATTTCTATAATATCGTCTCGCCCCGTGATGAATTATTTTCAACAAATCTGAACCTTGCTGCAGGGAGTACTTATTTTGCATTTTCAGCGGCATTGAATTATTATTCTGGCTCAATTCCGCGTTATGTTAGGCTGAAGAATATAAAGGTTACGAAGCAATAAAGATTGATAAAGGCAAACCCCCATTTTAACTAACAGGGAGTTTTCTGTTTAAAGATTAATCTTTGCAAAACAGAAAAGTAGAAATTATTTTCCCCCCTTTAAAAGCAAAGGGGGGATTTTTTTGTTGTAGTGTAAAAATTTATTTTCCTCTTTCGGGGTTTTGGTGATAGAGGAGCAGTGCAAAATGTCCGGTGGTATTGCCAGTTTTGAATTTATCAATTGATACAGTAAATTCATACTGTTCAAATTCCTGCGGGTCAAGCCTTAAAACCGGCTTATCATCGGTGTACTCATCTACAAACTTCCATTCACCTGAGGAGTTATCTTTTTTATAAACTGTAATTTTTAGTTTATCCACTCGCCTATCGCCAAGCACCATTACATCGTAATCAAACGCAGGATCTAAGTTTCGCCATAAGGTTTTTTTGCCCGTGTTTACTATCAGGTCAAATGTCATATTTACAATTTCCTGGTTGCGCTGGTCTTCAAGCTCCACAACTTTTGTGGATACTGTTTCCAGTATATCCTGCATGGTGGTTGCTGACTGCGTGAAGGTGTTTCCGTTGTTAAAAAACAATGTAAATGCAAATAATGATGATAAAATGAAGTATTTCATAGAAATTCGGTTTAGTTTTGTAATAAATTACTCTTTTTATATTATATGTTCAATGGGCTGAAAATGTTTCATACCCCTCACATCTAAAGTCTTGAAGACACTTAATGCTGAACCCCCGTTGTTGATTTTGGTTGGAATAAATTCAAAGAATAATTTTGGAACAACGAATCATTTTTAAAATTGTCCCCCCTTTTAAAAACAAGGGGGGACTGGTTTTACATCAACAGCTATCGTCCTCCTTCAAAGGGGGAATTTATTTAAAAGCTATTTAAGTTTTGTTTTTAATTTCATAGAGCTGCTTACCCAGCCAAAAGCATAAATAGGTAATTTCCACAAAGAGGTAAATCTCCTCAGCGGTTCATGTAAAAGCTGGCGGGTGCGGTATTCCTTGTGGACGCGCTTGTGTAGTACGCGGTAGAATTCAGTTGAGTAAGTACCGTCAAACATCATCTCAAAATCATCGGACAATTCCCAGTTATGCTTTTCCTTCATCTTAGGAGCGACCCTGTCGTAAAACTTTGTGCCGGGCAATGGATATGAAACTGATATCCCGATATCATCAGGCATTAGTTCATTAACCATCTTAATTGTTTCATTAATTTCGGTCATTGTTTCACCCGTATAGCCGAACTGAAGGAAGAAACATGTTTTAATGCCGTGCTTTTTCAGCAGGCGGGTTGATTCGTAAATCTCAGCGATAGTTGTTCCCTTATCCATTGCATCGAGAATTTTCTGCGAGCCTGATTCCGCGCCTATCCAGATGGATTCACACCCTGCACCTGATAAATGTGAAATATTATCTTCCTTAAGCAGCAAGTCTGCCCGTGAAAGGCACTTGAACGGAAGCTTCGCATTATCTTTACTAACTACTTCATCAAACTTAGTTGTCCAGCCGGGTTTAAGTCCGAAGATATCATCACAGAACCAGATATGATCAACGGAATATTTTTCCTTTAGTAATTTTATCTGCCCGGCAATGTATTCAGGTGAGTGTGAGTTATATACCTGTCCGTAAATAGGCTTGGCGCACCAGTTGCAGTGGAACGGGCATCCGCGTGTTGTGACGAGGTTCATAGAAAAATACCCGTGATGTTTAAGCCATAATCTGCGGTATTCTGCAATGTCAATAAGCTCCCACGCCGGATATGGAAGACTATCAAGTTCCTTTAATACTTTTCTTGGAGCTGTTCGGGTTATTTTGCCTTTATCGGGATATGCAAGCCCGATAATCTCCTTTAGTTCTTTTGCGTCTTTGCGTCTTTGCGTGAAATCTAGTAACTCGCCGAGAGTTTGCTCGCCTTCGCCGCATATTGCGTAATCTACTTTATGTGTGAAATATTTTTCGAGGTGGTCGGCGGAATCTGACCCTGATACTATTACCATACAGCCAAAATCTTTTGCAATTTTGCTCATTCTGAAAGCTGCATCACGCATACGGGTCAGGCACATTTTGGTTAGATAGTTGAAGGTATCATCATATATCACCATAAATTTTGGCTTATGCATTTCTAGCGATGCCCTCAGGTCTTCTTCGGAATCAGCAAGCATTGTATCAAATAAAGCTGCGGAGTATCCTTTTTGCATAACGTATGCGGCAGCATACAGCGTGCCCAACGGAGCGTAGAGATTCATGTTCCGGTATTCCTTGGGATCGTGTTTAAGGAAATATGTATTTGCGAAGAGGATATCAGCCAATAGAGTTATAAAGTTTAAAAGTTATAAAGTTATAAAGTTAATCCCGCTAAGCAGAAGCGCGGGACTGCAAAAAACGCAGAAAGTTTTAAAGTTCGAAAATCGTAAAATACTTAAAAGTGTTGAGATAGATGAAAAAAAACTATAAATTGAATTCCTGCAGTTTCTTTGTGTAAAGCCCCAGAATTTTTTTCTGCATGTTCCCGGGATGTGTTTTGGAAACATTTTTGGTGGATTTAAACATTTGGTTGCGCTCATCTTTATTGATGTGCGGATATTTTTTTTCCCAATGATTGCGAGTTATGTTCATCAGTTTTTTATCCAAATAAGAAGCCAGCTTGTCCGGAAAGAAAAATTCGGTTACACTTTGAATTTTACTATTTTTGTTATTAACTGTGCATCCGCTTGTATGAAGCATGGGATCGCACAATATGTAGTTAGGGAAGAAATCCTTTACCCAGTTGTTTTGTTTTATGAATTCATGCGTCAGCTCTGAATTATACGTAGCCTTAATTGTTGCAATTTCGGTCGCGGTGAAGATATTCCTTTCGGTTATTTCAAGGTTATCTTCAGTGATGTAATAATTGATGCAAAAGAATTTATAGCTGTTAAGGAAAAATATTTTTTTGAAGAGCATTAAAAGCGTTCTTGCTATCCATAGCCTGTTGTTTGCAGTGATGAGCATAAAATCAAGATCACTTGTTCTATCACTTGAATTTTTAGAAAGGCTGCCTGTAACCATTACCGCTCTTACAAAAGGGAAGCGTTTTATAATATGAGTAACAAGCGCGGCGCGCTTCCACATTTTTTGTGAGTACTTTTCTTTTTCAATTCTCTTAGTTACGTTATCGGCAGCTGGTTTGATATAATAGTACCCATCTTTTTCGGCAAAAGGTACATTATCAACTAAAGCAGTTTCCTTTAAAAAATCAGTTATATTCTGTTTGGCAATTGAATTGCGCGGAAGAAATGAAAATATCTCATCAGATCTTAGCGGGTGCGAGAATATATCATAATAAAGCAGGGTTTTTAAGATATTTTTTTTCAGTTCTTCCATTTTAATAGCTGAAATTTCTACATAAATTATCATTAAATCAACATTTTTCTAAATCCTGTCATTAGCTGTAATATACTACCAGAAAACGTTATTTTTTTGAATAAATAAATATATGTAACTTTGTAGATATGATAAGTGAAAATTTAAAGAAGGTTTATATTTTTTCGGGACTTAATGAAGATGAAATTGACAAGTTATCGAAGATAGTGCGCCAGAAAACCTTTAACAAGGGTGATATTATTTTCTTTGATACTGAGCCGTATCTTGGATTTTATATAACGGTAACCGGACTTGTAAAGATATACAAAATTTCAAAAGACGGAAAAGAACATATACTTCACCTGATATCGCCTTTCAACACATTTGCCGAAGTGCCGCTGTTTGAAAATTTTGGCGAAGAGTTTGAAGATAACTACCGCTACCCGGCAAATGCCATGGCGCTTGAAGATGAAACCCGTGTGATACTTATCCCGGCAAGACAGTTCAGAGAGATGCTTGAGCACAATACAAAGATATGCATTAAAATGGTTTCAGGGTTTGCAAAAAGACTGCGGCACCTGAACCAGCATATAGAAGAGCTTACACTTAAGGATGTTACAAAGCGCGTGGCCGGATTTATATTGAAGGAAAAGAAAACCACCGGTAAAAAAAGTAACGGCTTACAATTTGTATCGCTTCAAATAAGCAAGAATGACCTGGCAGCATACCTTGGCACGATACCGGAGACACTATCAAGAACACTGAAGAAGCTGCAGAATGAAGGGATGATTAATGTTGACGGGAAAAACATTGAAATAGTTGATTTTGAAAGATTGAAAGATGCGGCTGTGTAAGAACCCCACCCCTCCGAAGGAGTCCTTCGGATAACCCTCCCCGAAGGGGAGAAGATATTTTGCGGGTTTTAAGCTATTTTAGATTTAACTAAATTTTCCGGGTATGTTTAATCTACGATGGGGGTTGCTGTGGAAGAAGTATAGAGGTATAAGCAGAACCCCCCTATAATTTACGATAGTTAAGAGAAAAGAAGAAAGTTCGTTATATGTTGGATTTAGAAATAGCCCCCCATTTTCAAAAAGCAAAGGAGGGATTTGTTCTTCCATTTGTTTACTCTATTATGTGTAAACTTATTTCAGGACTAGACAAAAAAGATAATCAAGTAGAGACGTCCCGCTGGGACGTCTTTTTTAGGCTTTGAGACAGCCTCTAAATGGCTTGGTTAATTCATTAAAAAAATGCGAACAATTGTCCCTTTATATATTGTAATTACAGAATTTATGATAATTATTTCGATTTTGACTTAAGTCAAAGGGATAGCCATTTCCATTTGGTAAGTTTGTATCAGAAGAAAAAACTAAAAACTTTAACGAAATAAGGAGTTTAGAATGCTGATACAAAAAGAAAATAAAATTGGTGAAGTGGTTGCAGGGAATTTTCATACTGCAAAGATATTTGAAAGCCACGGTCTTGATTTCTGCTGCGGCGGGAAAAAATCAATTGAAGATGCATGCAGAGAAAAGGGCGTTGACACTGAAAAGCTGTTGACGGAGCTCGAAAAGACTAACGAAAGCAACACTTCTGCAACACATTTTCAGAATTGGGAAGCAGATTTTCTTGCTGACTATATTATCAACAACCATCATTCTTATGTAACAAATTCAATTTCAACAATAGAGCATCACCTTCAGAAAGTTGTAAGCGCACACGGCGAAAGACACCCGGAAGTTGCTGAAATTGAAACGTTGTTCACTGAACTTAAAGATGAACTGCTTAACCATATGGCAAAAGAAGAGAAAATGCTTTTCCCCTACATAAAAAAAATGAACATTGCGCTAAAGAACACACTTGAAATGCCTGTCCCGCCTTTTGGTTCGGTTGATAATCCGATAAAAGTAATGGAGACAGAGCATGATAATGCAGGATTGCTTACGAAGAAGATCAGCGCGCTAACAAATAATTACATACCGCCCAATGATGCATGCGCGACTTTCAGGGTGCTTTACAGTGAGCTTGAGGATTTTGAGAACGATTTGCACACCCACATTCATCTGGAAAATAATATACTTTTCCCAAAAGCAAAAGAGCTTGAAGCAAAACTGAATAGAACATATTCAGTATTATAAAAACATAATTTTAAATCATAACAATATATAAGAAAGGTTAAACCAAAAATGAAACTTTTAAGATCAAAATTAATCAGCTCAGCAGTGATAGCAATTGCCCTTACGATAGCAGGGATTGCATTTAACGGATGCGGAAGCAATGAAGATTTTGGCGTTGGACCGGTAAAAGAAGAAATAAAGCTTACACCGGTAGATGCTAATCTTTATGCTAAAGGTGAGCAAATATTCAACGTAAAATGCATAGCATGCCATAAATTTGGTTCTAGGCTTGTAGGTCCGCCGCTTAAAGATGTAACCAAACGCAGAAGACCTGAATGGATAATGAACCAGATTTTGAATCCGCTTGAAATGACACAGAAAGACAAAGTATCAAAGGAATTGTTTGCACAGTATTTGATACAGATGACATTCCAGGATGTATCCCAAGAAGACGCAAAGGCATTGCTGGAGTATTTCCGCGCCGTTGATGAAGGTAAGGTTACACCGAAAGAATAAGCTAATTTTTTAAAAACGAAAATGTATCAATCAAATAATAAGATACAACTTAAGGAGAAAACCAAAATGAAATTCCCAATTAAGAATTTCGGCAAAAATGTTCTATCACAGATAGCATCATCATCCATGTTACCACCGATAACAGCAGCGTTAATAATAGCAGTTTCCGTTACGCTGATACTTTTGACAGGCTGCGGAAAAAAAGACGGCACAATAACCCTTAACATGAGCGAAGATGCCGCAAATAAAGTTTATGTAGCACCCGGCAAGTATGATGAATTTTATGCATTTGTATCCGGCGGGATCTCGGGGCAGTTAGCAGTTTACGGATTGCCATCGGGCAGGCTCTTCAGGGTTATCCCTGTGTTTTCAGTTGACCCCGAAAAAGGATGGGGTTACACAGAGGAAACAAAACCAATGTTGATGACCTCGCATGGGTTTATACCCTGGGATGATTCACATCACTCAGAATTTTCTATGAAAGACGGAGTTCCTGACGGCAGGTGGATTTTCCTGAACGGGAACAATACGCCAAGGCTCGCTAGGATCGATCTTACCACTTTCCGCACTGTTGAAATACTTGAAATACCAAACAGCGCAGGAAACCATTCGTCACCGTTTACCACAGAAAACTCAGAATATGTTGTCTGCGGAACCCGCTTCAGTATTCCAATAAATGAGCTTGATGTACCGATCGATTCATACAAAGAAAAATTTAACGGGACAATTAGTTTTGTTAAGATCGATCCAAAAGATGGAAAGATGAACGTTGCATTCCAGATAATGTCGCCACCGTTTAATTATGACTTAAGCCATGCAGGCAAGGGTCCATCACATGACTGGTTCTTCTTTTCATGCTATAACACAGAAGAAGCATTTACTTTACTTGAAGTTAACGCAAGCCAGAAGGATAAAGATTTTATAATGGCTGTTAACTGGAAAAAAGCCGAAGAATATTTAAGCCAGGGCAAAGCAAAAGACAAACCTTCTGAATTTTATCATAATGTATATGATGAAGGAACACATTCAGCAACAAGCGAAATTCTTAAAACAGTTAAAATGCTTGACCCAAAAGACTGCCCGGGAATGATTTACTTCATTCCATGTCCAAAATCACCACATGGCGCGGATGTTGATCCAAGCGGTGAATACATTGTTGGCGGCGGAAAGCTTGCGGCTGTAATTCCCGTATTCTCATTTTCAAAAATGATAAAGGCAATTGAGAATAAGGAATTTGACGGTGATGTTGCGGGTATTCCCGTAATAAAATATGAATCTGCTTTATACGGTGAAGTTAAAAAACCCGGACTTGGTCCATTACACACAGAATTTGATGATAAAGGTTTTGCATATACATCTATGTTCGTAAGCAGCGAAGTTGTAAAATGGGATATAAAGAAGCTTGAAGTTGTTGACAGAGCTCCTTCGTTCTATTCAGTTGGACATATTATGATACCGGGCGGCGACAGCAAGAAACCATGGGGAAAATATTTGGTTGTTATGAATAAAATTACAAAGGACCGTTTCCTTCCTACAGGACCTGAGCTGACACAATCAGCGCAATTATATGATATATCAGGCGAAAAGATGAAGCTGCTGCTTGACTTCCCGACAATAGGTGAGCCGCATTACGCACAGGGCTGTCCCGCTGAGCTTATTCAGAAAAATTCAGTTAAGATATTTAAGCTGGAAGATAATAAACATCCTTACGCAATTAAAAGCGTGAATGATGCAAGAGTTGAGCGCAAAGGAAATGAAGTTCATGTTTATATTGGAATGATAAGATCGCATTTTACACCGGATAACATTGAAGGAATAAAAATAGGCGATAAAGTGTTTTTCCATGTAACTAATATGGAGCAGGATTGGGATATTCCGCATGGCTTTGCATTAAAAGGAAATAATACTTCTGAAATGCTGATAATGCCCGGCGAAACCCAGACAATAACATGGGAGCCAAAAGTAGCAACGGTTTATCCGTTCTACTGCACAGATTTCTGCAGCGCGTTGCACCAGGAAATGCAGGGATATATAAGGGTTCAGCCTCAAAATGCCAATACTGAAATTAAATTTTCGGTAGGAAAAAAGTAAAATAATACCACATCTCACTCCCCTCTCCTTTTAGGAGAGAGGTCGGGAGTGAGGTTCTGATAATAAAATGAAAAAGACAACCAGAATATTAATAATAGCGGCATCACTTGCAATGATAGCGGCATTTTTTACCCCGATATGGATGATAGATCTTGAAGCGCCGCAGTATCCCGAAGGACTTGGGATGAAGATTTGGATAAATAAAATAACAGGCGACCTGAATACTATCAACGGTTTGAATCATTACATAGGGATGAAAAAGATCGAGCCTGATTCAATTAAGGAGCTTACCTATATGCCTTATATTCTGGGGTTTTTAATTGCATTGGGTGTGATAACAGGAATTGCCGGAAAGAAAAAGCTGCTTAGCGTTTGGGTTGTAATATTTTTAATAGCTGGTACAGCAGGTGGTGTGGATTTTTATATGTGGGAATATGATTATGGACATGATCTGAATCCCGAAGCAGCTATTATAGTACCCGATATGAGCTACCAGCCTCCTTTAATTGGAAGCAAGCAGCTATTGAATTTTGTTGTGTCATCATATCCCGATACGGGCGGAATGATAGTTATTGGTACGGGTTTTCTTGGCGTGCTTGCATTTGTTTATGAATCAAAGATCGGCAGAAAAAAAACTAAGAAAATTAAAGAAGAAAAAAGCGTTACAAATGATGGAAACATTAAGGAGAGTAAAAATGAATACGAAATGGCTTAATGTATTATTTATTGTTTTTATAACTGCGGCAGTATCCTGCAGCACGGATCCCGAACAAATAAATTTTGGCACTGACCAGTGCGCGCTTTGCAGGATGAATATTTCGGAGCAGAGGTTTGGCGCGGAAATAGTTACAAAAAAAGGTAAGATATTTAAATACGATGGCGCTGAATGTATGTTTAACGCTTTAAGCCTGGGAAATATTAATTATGATGACGCTGCAGGCTTTTATGTTATAGACGCGGCAAATCCAAAACAGCTTACGGATGCCGTGAACGCATCATATCTTATAAGCGAAAAACTGCCTTCTCCAATGGGCGCGAATCTCTCGGCATACAGCAAAAATAGCGATGCTGAAGCGAACCTGAAACAATATGGCGGCGAGATAAAATCATGGAACGATCTATTGGTTAAGTTTAAAGCAAAGTAAAGCAGTTACAGGTTACAGGTTACAGGTTACAGGTTACAAGTTACAGGTTGCAAGTTACAGGTTGTTATAATGAAAGAAAATTGAAAGCAATAATATACATACTGATAATCCTTGCGTTAGTTAACTTAGGAAAAGTAAACGGGAAAGATATAATTGTTAAGCCGGGCGGGAGCATTAAAGCTGCGGTGGAAAAATCTGTTAAAGGCGATAGAATAATTGTTAAAGAAGGATTGTATAAGGAATCGGAAATACTCATAGATAAACCAATTGAGCTTATTGGTGAAGGTTATCCTACAATTGATGGTTTTTCAAAAGGTGATATAATAATTATCAAGGCAGATAGCGTTACGGTAAAGGGGTTTTACGTAAATAATTCAGGTTATAGCGGAATGAGGGATTATGCGGCTATCAGGGTAGAAAATTCTGCTTACTGCAATATTCTGGCAAACAAGCTTGTGAATAATTATTTCGGGATATACCTGGCAAATTCAAATTACTGCAATGTGATGTATAATGAAGCAACAAGCAACGCGGTCACGGAAAGCTCATCAGGCAACGGAATACATTTATGGAAATGCAGCTATATACTAGTTAAAAACAATACTATTACCGGACACAGAGACGGAATATATTTTGAATTTGCAACATTCTGCCGTGCGGAAAACAATTCAAGCTTTAAAAATATAAGGTATGGTTTGCATTTTATGTTTTCGCATAATGATGAATATGTTAATAACGTTTTTGCCGATAACGGAGCGGGCGTTGCTGTTATGTACACAAAGAACGTGAAGATGATAAATAACCGGTTTGAGTTTAACCAGGGTTCAAATTCTTATGGCTTATTGCTTAAGGATATAACAGACAGCCATATAGAAAGCAATCAATTCACCGGAAATACTGTGGGGATCTATTCCGAAGGAGTAACAAGAGTTTTAATAGCAAACAACAATTTTACTGCAAACGGTTATGCATGCAAAATACTTGGCAATTGCACTGACGATACGATAAGAGGAAATAATTTTACAGCTAATACTTTTGATGTTACAACTAACAGCTCCAGGAACAGTAATCTGTTTGAAGGTAATTACTGGGATAAATACAGGGGGTATGATCTGGATAAAGATGGGACAGGCGATGTGCCGTTCAGACCCGTGAGCTTATTTAGTATGATAGTTGAACAGACTCCTGAATCAGTTTTTTTACTGAGAAGTTTTGTAGCAGAACTGCTTGATATGGCAGAAAGAGTTGTACCGGTATTCACGCCGGAATCGTTGATTGATGAGAAGCCTAAGATGAATTTAAATAGTGAGATTGTAAAGTAGAAAAATTGTGGTAAAAGTTTATTAAAATGATAAAGATAAAAAATATAAAGAAGAAGTTTGATAAGAATGAGGCTCTGAAAGGTGTAACCTTAGAGCTTGGTGAGGGAAGTGTTGTTGCTATCATGGGACCGAATGGTTCTGGGAAGACTACCCTGCTTAAATGTATATTGGGTTTGGTTAAGGCTGATAGCGGCGATATATATGTTAATGATTGCCATGTGAACGGCGGCTGCGAATACCGGAAAAGTATCGGTTACATGCCGCAGTATTCATGCTTCCCCGAGAACCTAAAGGTTAAAGAAGTTATGGCAATGATAAAAGATATCCGCGGTAATCACTGTACATATGATGAGGAGCTTATGAAAACACTGAAGGTGGAAGGTATGTATAACAAACAGATAGGTACGCTATCAGGCGGAATGAAGCAAAGGGTCAGCAGTGCGGCGGCATTTTTGTTTGGAGGCGATATAATTATACTTGATGAGCCGACTGCGGGTTTGGATCCTGTATCAAGTGAGATAGTTAAGAACAAGATCATTGAAGAAAAACAAAAGGGTAAGCTTATAATAATTACCTCTCATATTGTGAGCGAAGTGGGAGCGCTGGCTGACAGAATAATATATATGCTTGAAGGAAAGATATATTTTGATAACACGAAAGAAGAGCTTTATAAACAGACAGGAAAAGAAAATCTGAACCAGACAATAGCTGAACTTATATTAGAAGCAGATAAAGAGCAATAAATCATGATGCAAGTCATTCCACGAAATGTAAGTAGGGAAGATTTTTATAACCACTGTATTAAATGCAATAACAAGAGCAATGCTATTATATATTCGTGGCATGACTAAGAAAGAGTAAAATGACAACATTAAAAATTTTAAAATACGTTTTATATGATGTGCTGAGAAGTAAAATGATAATCATATATACATTATTATTATTTATGATATCATTCGGAATAATTTATACAGGCAAGGATGTTTCGAAGGCTGTGATAAGTCTTCTTAACATTGTACTGCTGGTCGTTCCCTTGGTAAGCATAATTTTCGGGACGATACATTTTTATAATTCGCGTGAATTTATGGAGATGCTTCTTGCTATGCCTGTTAAGCGGAAAAATATTTTTTGGGCTGAGTATGCCGGACTCTCTATCGCGCTATCGCTGGGATTTGCAATTGGTACAGCTTTACCGCTTATGATGTATGGCGGAGCGGCGGGGTCGTTTTACCTCATCTTAAGCGGGATAATGCTCACCTTCATTTTTACTTCACTTGCTTTTTTGGCATCGGTTATAAATAAAGATAAAGCTCGTGGAATTGGCATGGCGCTTGTGATATGGTTCTATATGTCAGTTATATTTGATGCGATTGTGCTTGTCCTTTATTTTGTATTCAGTAATTACCCATTGGAAAAAGCTACTATAATAGTATCAGCGCTCAACCCGGTTGATCTTGCAAGGATACTTATCCTGCTGAAGCTTGATGTATCTGCGTTAATGGGATATACAGGCGCAACGCTTCAGCACTTTTTCGGCTCTGCTTTTGGTATGCTGTTTTCGCTTGGATTTTTAGTCCTATGGGCAGTAATGCCTACTTTGCTTGCGCTGAGAGTGTTTAACAGAAAGAATTTTTAAAGCCTTCTCTCACCTTTCCTCAAACCGATTTAAAACAGTTATGAAGGAGGATAAATTATTCACAATATTAAGTAACACAGACATTTCTGTCTGTGTTTTTTATTTAGAGAATTTTAAGTACAAATCCCCGTCATCGCTTTACGAAGGAATCAGATGTTGTACAATTGAAGTATAATGAGTATTGTAATGATCTTGGTACACGACAATAAATATTGACCTCACCCCTCCAAAGGAGTCCTTCGGACCTAACCCCTCTCCTAAAAGGAGAGGGGGGAAAAGCCACAAAATTTTTAACCCTATTTCCCAAACTCCTCCTTGCGAATGCGGGGATTGGGAAACAATAAACATCCCTTTTTATGATTCACGTATAATAATATTTTTTGCTTAATCGTGGAGTAATGTTATCCGAAAGCAATTGTCCCCTTTCTATAAGGGGATTTTTTTAGAGAGTGGTCTGTGACCCTTCCCGTATTATGTAATTCTGAGTTACAAGAAGGATCCGGATTTTTCATTGCATTGCGGTCATTGTCAAAAAATTAACAATATCAAAAAATGAAACCACCCCTCAAACTATTTACTTCGTAAATAGTTTTCCACCCATCCTTAATAAAGGAGGGGTGCATAATATTAAACATAAAATATTAAATAGCAGGGGAGGAAATTGTTTTGTATTTTTGTATAAAAGACCCCACCCATCACGCCGTTGGCGTGATTGCCCTCCCCAAAGGAGAGGGCTTCATAAACTTATTTTGGGGTTTATAATTCAAAACACAGAGATGAAAACCCCCAAATATATAATACCTGCATTAATATTCTTCCTTTCGGTTTCGTTATACTCACAATCAGAAATTGATACTACATGGAACGGCGCTATTGATATTATGGGCATAAAACTTGGCATTGGCGTTAAGTTCACAACAACAGGCAAAGAGCTTAAAGCCGTAATGGATATACCCGAGCAAAACGCTATGGGACTTGAGCTGAACAAAGTATCATTCAATAACCCAAAGATACATTTTGAACTTAAGGCAACTAATGGAACGGCAGTATTTGAAGGGTTGTATTATATTGATTCAATAGGCGGGACGTTCACTCAATTAGGTATTACAGGCAGGTTTAGCCTTGTTAGAGGTGAATTAAAGAACGAGCAAATTGTTATTGATCCCTCAACGCTTCCGTATAATTCGGAAGAAATAACATTCTACAATGATGGCAATACATTTGCAGGAACGATAACATATCCAAAAGATGAAGGAAAGAAATTTCCGGCAGTTGTGATGATAACCGGCAGCGGCCCGCAGAACAGGGATGAAGATATTTTCGGATTTAAGATATTTGGAATTATAGCAGACCACTTATCAAAAAACGGGATTGCAGTATTGCGATATGATGATAGAGGTGTTGGCGGCTCCAAAGGAAAGAGTGTGAATGAATCAACCACAATGGATTTTGCAGGTGATGTTATTGCTGCTGTGGAGTATCTTAAAACAAAAGATTACATTCAGTCGTCATCAATTGGGCTGTTTGGCCACAGTGAGGGCGGAAATGTTGCTCCGCTTGTTGCATCAAAAAATAACAGTATCCCATTCATTATTCTAATGGCTGGAACAGGTGTAAAAGGAATTGATATAATTAAGGAGCAATCAAAGCTAATAATGAAAGCTGATAACGCAACCGAAAATGATATTTCAGGATACATTGTAATGCTGAACCTGATATATGAAACGCTGGTTAAAGACGGGAATATTAAAGAGCTTGAAAAACAGCTTGCACAGAATGTTTCAGATAGCTTCGAGAAAATGTCACCTGAAGAAAAGAAAACAATTAAGAACAAGGATGAATATATTAAGCAGACGGTTGATGGCACGATAAAACAGTTCAGCAGCAAATGGATGCGGTATTTTATGAGCTATGACCCTTCGTATGCATTGGAAAAGGTAACTTGCCCCGTACTTTTGTTATTTGGAGGCAAGGACCTTCAGGTTCCCGTTGGGCAAAACCAGAAACCAATGGAAGATGCGCTAAAGAAGGCGGGCAATCAGGAATATATTGTGAAGGTATTTCCGGGTGCGAATCATTTGTTTCAGGAAGCAGGCACGGGGAGTCCCAATGAATACTCCCAATTGCCGAAGGAATTTGTGCCGGGATTTCTGGATGAGATAACTGAATGGATTAAGTTGAAAAATCAGTGAATAGTGTGTAGAGTGCGTAGAGTATATAGAGTGTATAGAGCACATTGAGTAAGTGTGAAAAAGCAGAATGAGTTTAAGTAAATTTGGAATATTAAAAGATAATGGATAAACCACGCTTAGCAGCAATTGATATAGGGACGAATTCATTTCACTTGATAATAGTAGAAGTGGATGCGAATACGGGTAAGTTCAACATACTTGGACGCGAGAAGGAAAGCGTGCGGCTGGGCTCCGGCTCAACCGATATGAAGCATCTTGGTAAAGATGCAATGAACCGCGGAATTGAAGCGCTTAAAAAATTCGCGGCGCTGGCTGAAGCAGCAGAAGCACAGGTTAGAGCAATTGCGACAAGCGCTGTAAGGGAAGCGATGAACCAGCATGAATTTATAATGCGCGCAAGACTTGAAGCGGGTATAAGGATAGAAGTTGCCTCGGGGATTGAAGAAGCAAGATATATTTATCTGGGAATTTTGCAATCAGTACCCGTATTTGATAAACGGATATTAATGATAGATATTGGAGGCGGCAGCACTGAGTTTTTAATAGGACACGGCAGGGATATTGCTTATGATAACAGTCTGAAGTTAGGAGCGATAAGACTTACAGAAAGATTTTTCGGCGGTAAAGATACTGATGCAAAGTCAGTGAAAGCGTGCAGACAATATATCAAAGGATTTATGACCTCGGTTACACGCGGAAGTAAACAGCATAAGTATGATATTGCCGTTGGTTCATCGGGCACAATTATGAATCTGGCAAATATTATTAATATTAAACGCGGCGGTGAAGCTGATGCCAGGCTGAATAATTTTATTTTTTCCAAAGATGAGCTCTACAGCGCTGTTGATGATATCATAGAAGCAGGGACAATAAAACAGAAACTCAAAATTCCGGGGCTTGATCCCGCCAGGGCTGATATAATAACTGCGGGCGCAATTTTATTAGAGCAGATATTTAAAGAGCTGAAGATCAAGGAAATGATGATATCAGAATACGCTCTGCGTGAAGGAATAATACTTGATACCATTGAAAAAGAATTCATGCTTAAGGATAAAGATCACTTAGGCAACATAAGGTATAACAGCGTAATGCATATCGCGGATAATTTCAGGATAGAGAAGGAACACTCCGCCCACGTTACGGGATTAGCGCTGAAAATTTTTGATCTGACAAAAAAACTGCATAAGCTGGGGCAGGCAGAAAGAGAATATCTTGAAGCTGCAACGATACTTCATGAAGTAGGTGGTTTCGTTTCGCACTCGCAGCATCACAGGCATTCATATTACATTATCCGCAATGCTGAAATGCTGGGCTTCACTGAAAACGAAAAAGAAATTGTAGCTAATATTGCAAGATACCACAGAAAGAGCCACCCTAAACTTAAACATCCTGATTACGCAAAGTTAAGCAGTGATGATCAATTGGTGATAAGCAAGCTTGCGGCAATTTTAAGAGTAGCAGATGGTCTTGATAGATCGCATACATCTTCGATTAAGAATATTGAGTGCGAAATTGATGATAAAGAGGTAACTTTTATTTTACAGGGCGATGAAGCGAATATGGAGCTTGAAGTATGGGGCGCGACAAGCAGGAAACAATTATTTGAGGAGGTTTTTGGGATTGAGGTGGAGTTTAGGACACAAATGCATTAATAAACAATAATTTACATTGTGTTTGAAAATAAATAATAGTAATTTACAAAATACCTTATTTAAGGCCTTGTTATCATCGAGATATGGCATTATTTTGTATAAATTTTACAAAAATAAACTTTAAATAGGGCATACCATGCTGTTAGATTTTAGTGTAACAAATTTTCGGTCTATAAGAGAAGAGCAGACTTTAAGCATGTTAGCGACATCATTAAAGGATTATCCAGAAAATTTATTTACAAGTATTAATGAAAACGACAAAAAAATAAAAATACTAAAAATTGCTGGAATTTATGGGGCAAATGCATCTGGAAAAAGTAACATTTTAAACGCACTTAAAACAAACGTTGAATTTATTACAAATTCATTAGATATTAAGGTTGCAGAAAAGATAAAATATTATGACCCCTTTCAACTAGACATTTCATATCGGGATAAACCCACTAAAATGGAAATTGAGTTTATCAATGACGATAATATCCGATATTTGTATGGTTATAGTTATAATGAAATTAAGGTATTAAATGAGTATTTATTTTACTACCCAAAAGGTAGAAAAAAAATATTGTTTGAGAGGCGAGAAAATGAAGCAATAAACTATGGAGATGATTTAGAAGGTGATAAGAAAATTATTGAAAGACAGTTGTTGCCTAATAATTTATATTTAACCAAGGCTGCAAACAGTAATAACAAACAACTAAATAATATCTATAGCTTTTTTTTGAATAGACTTCTTTTTGGCACTTCCTTTGTTGAAATTATCGAAAAATTAGACAACATACCAAACCTAACACTAAAAAGTATTCCAGATGATTTTTTCGATGCTTTTCTTAAAATCGCAGACTTAGGAATTGATTCGATTAAGCATCAGTTTGATCTGAAATTTTACGAAAATCTTAAAAGACGTAATCCAAACATGAATGATGAAGATTTGAAGGAAAATTCATTTATTCCTCAGATTTCACATAATGTTTACATGAATGATGTTGTAATGGAAAAAACAACATTTGAAATTGATAGAGAATCTAAAGGGACAAAAAGATTATACGTATTATTACCGTTAATTTATACAGCCTTAAGATACAATGTAACTTTAATTATAGATGAATTTGAGAATGGCCTTCATCCATATATGACAAATCTGTTATTAAGTATATTTCGATCCAATAAATCACAAAATCAATCTTGTCAATTAATTTTTACTACTCACGATATAAGTTTTCTAGGGCTTAACATATTAAGAAGAGATCAGATTTGGTTTACAGAAAAGGATAATTTTGGTGTAACACACTTATATTCATTAAGCGAGTTCAAAAATAATGAAATTAGAAAAAATACTCCACTTGATAAATGGTATTTAAGCGGTAGATTTGGAGGACTGCCACTTATTGGAGATTTAAACAATTTAATTGCCCATGCCAAAGAAAAGAAACAATAATAAACAAAAAGTTCGGAAAAGGATTCTAATCCTTGCTGAGGGTGAAACTGAATTAATATATTTTAGGGCTATAAAGCACAATATTCACCTCAAAAACAAACTTACTGCAGCAAGAATAGTACCATTTGACACTGATAAGAACACAGGTAAGGAGTTAATCGATGTTGCGAAACAATTAAAGAGAGAAGCTCAAAAAGAACAAAATCCTTATGATGCATTATTTGTGGTATTGGATAAAGATGGATATACTAAACATCCTGAAACATTTAATAAGGCAAGAGATAATAAAATTAATGTTTCTTTTTCAAGTATTTCATTTGAATATTGGTATTTACTCCATTTTGAATATACAACCCGAGCATTTATAAACTGTGATGAATTAATCGACTATTTAAAAACGTATGTCAAAGATTATGATAAAACAGCTGATTATTACGAATCACATTTAAATGAACAAACAAATAAAGCTATTGTACATGCGAAAAGAGTTCGAGATTTTTTTCAAAATGACATTGACAGAGGTAGAAAAATATATGAATTAGATTGTTATACCGATATTGATATTTTAATGGAATACCTTATAACTCTTTAGTTTCATAGTTAATTTATTAGTAATTTTATCTTACAAAATTGATATGCAATTTTTCCATACAATAAACCCGATGATGGAGTGGTAAATTTTACACCTCTCCCTGCTCAAGGTTAGATCCCGCTTGCCTCGCTTATACCGCTTGAGTTGAAGTTTAGAACATCTTTAAAGGGCTGAAAAAGGAATACTTACAGATTGTATTAATTATTGTACCCTACCATGGTAATTAATATTGCGTATTTATAGCTTATATTTGTATTAATACAAAATTTAAATTTCTCAAAAAATGAAAACAATATTAAGTTTATTCCTGATTGTTTTAACGGCATCAAGCATTTATTCATACGGCGGGGGACATGATTCACTGCTTTTTGACGGTTCGGGTTCAAAAATTTCAACAGCATTCAGCAATGAATGTAAAATAAAAGTAGTTCAGGTTTCTGGGTTTGCAATAGGATCAGTTAAAATAAAAGAACTGATACAAGGCTGCGGCGACAATGTTGATACTGTTTACCGTACTTTAAACGCTGAACAACTGAAAGTGGGTTATGATATTGTTGAAAACGAAGAAATTAGAACTGGTGATGATGGTTTTGTAAAACTAGAACTTGAAGATGGTTCAGTGATGATAGTAGGTCCCAACAGTTCGCTGATGTTCACTGTAAATCTTTGTAAAGAGACTAAAACACTGATAAAATTTACCATAGGGAGTCTTTGGACAAAAGTGAAGAAATTAATTGGCGGAGGAAAATTTGAAGTATCAACTGAAAGAGCCTGCGCATGTGTAAGAGGTACTGAGTTTTCTGTCGAAACAAACGGAACAAGGGATATTGTAAGAGTATATGAGAGTACTGTTGAAGTGAAAATGAACTTTAATACCAAGGAAATTGAGAAATCAGGCGGTGAAATGGAGCAATTGGCAAAAGACTATCAAGAAGGCAAAATTACACTTGAAGAGTATATGGCAAAAGTCACGGAGTATTCTTCAAAGATGGGAGAAATGAGTGATAACATGATGAATGGAACAATGGTTGATGCCGGAAATATGGTTACAGTAACAGACAAGGTCAGCGCCCCCGAGCCATTGCCAACAGGTGAAACAAAGTGGTTTGAAGATGCAAGAATCAAATAAAACAATTATTTCTATGTTTAATTTTAAAAATGTATTCGGTAATTTATAACCATACAATAAAATTATCAAAATGAAACAGGATATCCGCTGGAAACAGAGATTCAGTAATTTTAAAAAAGCATTTGAGCAGCTTGAAAAAGCAGTAGAAATGGATTCATACAGCGATCTTGAAAGGGAAGGGTTGATCCAAAGATTTGAATACACTTATGAACTTGCATGGCTTACTATGAAAGATTACCTTGAAGACCAGGGATATCAGAATATTACAGGTTCAAAAGATGCAATCAAGCAAGCGCTTCAGGCAGGTTTACTGGAAAACGCGGAGGATTGGATGGAAATGGTAGAGAGCAGGAAGCTATCAACCCATACTTATGATATGGAAACAGCAAAAGAGATTGCAGGGAAAATTATAGATGAATATTATGAAATGTTCAGAGACCTGATAAACCGATTGGCAAAAGAAGTAAATGAAAAATAAATGCAAACAAATATAAGTATGCCCTACGGTTTAAAAGAGGAACAAATAATAAAAATAAAAACATTATTTGCAGAAAACCACCTCATAAAAAAAGCAGTATTATTCGGGTCACGTGCCAAAGGAAACTTTAAGCCCGGAAGTGATGTAGATATTGCGTTAATGGGCAGTGAGATCAGCTTTAACGACCTGTTATTTCTACATAATAAAATAGATGAACTCAATTTACCTTACAAATTTGACATATTAATTTATGACCAGATAAAGGATAATGATGTTATTGAACACATCAAACGTGTTTCGGTTATTCTGTACGAGCAATAATTTACTTGGTTAGTAAACAAATGTATTTTTCAGAATAAGGGGCTGCAGCCCCTTGTTCTGTATAAGATTATCAATATTCAACCTTTTCGAGAAAAAGGCCTGATGGCGGGGCGGTGAGTTCTGCGACCCCTCCTCCAGCACTGGTGTTGATCCCGCTTGCAGCGAAACTGCGCCGCTTATGCGGCTTGAGTGGAAGTGCAGATAATAATTGTATAATTTCTTCATTACTGAATTTTCCTCTGCCGACTTCAACCAGAGTTCCAACGATTCGCCTTACCATTTTCCACAAAAAATGCGAAGCTTTGATGCGGATGTAAATTTTATTTGCATCTTCTGTTACTTCTATTGATTCAACAAGGCATTTGGTTGATTTATCATCACTTGATTGAAATCTCCCCCTCTCCTTTGGGGAAGGGGTTAGGGGGGTGGGGTTATTTTCCGAGAACGATTTAAAATCATGCATACCAACAAAGAGCTTTGCAGAATCCTTCATTTTCTTTACATCAAGCTTATCTTTTACCCACCATACAAAGCGTTTTTCAAACGCTGTGCGGCGTTTTGATATAACATATAAATACTGCCGTGATTTAGCGCTATGTCTTGCGTGAAAATCGATGCTTACTTTTTCAATTTCCAAGATATTAATATCGCCGGGCAGCTCATCGTTGATTTTCATTTTTAGTATTTCGGGTCCCAGCATGGTTTCACACTCAAGGTGCACAACCTGTTCAATGGCGTGAACGCCTGCATCAGTTCTGCCGGAGCCCTGAAGGTCAATAAACCTGTTATCACCTTTATTCTTTTTGAAAACAGTTTGAATTGCGCTTATAAGAGTGCCCTGAACAGTTTTAATTTTTGATTCGTTTGGCTGTTTCTGCCAGCCGGAGTAATTTGCTCCGGCATATTCCAGGTATATTTTAAATTTCATATAGTTATGATACAAAGATACGAAAATGAGTGGAGTAATAGAATGGTGATTATTGTTTGAAGAGTCCTTCAAAAAGCGAAGACCTGCCCGCCTTTGGCGTGGAAGCGGAAGGGGTGTGTTAAATGCAGAGCATGCTTCGCATAAAGTATAGACTTCTGCTCCGAAGGAGCTCCTTTGGGGCAACAAGCACTGAGGCGTTCGGAGTTACTGAAAGTTTACTCGCCAAATTTCCTGAGAGAAGGAGTAATCCGCTGACCTTTAGTATTGCCGGGTGCGGCGGTTTTCTTTTGCGGATTTGGTTTCTTTGGTGTATCGTCGTCATCACATGAACTTCCGGCAAGCTGATTTGATGAACAATTCCACCAGTCTTTAACATAATCTAAGTGTTTTCTAAACCAGTTAGATTTCTTTTTAAAATCTGCCGGGTTTTTAACAGCATCCATTCCGTCTTTTTGATGTTTATCAGCATTAAATCCATCTGTAATACTTGATTCAGAGCCTTTCCCGGGGTTATTTGAATCTTTTTTATACTTTGAAATTTTTTTGAAAAAATCATTTGCAGTTGTTAACCTTGCTTTATATAAAGCAGATGAAGGATCCTGCGGATAACTTTTGAACTCAGATGCATTTTTTAATTCCTTGCCGTCACCGCGGATCATCCAGCCGAAATTTTCAACGGTTTCTTCTTCACCTGGATTTGTTCCGATGAATTTAACAGACTTAAATCGGTATATAGGATAAAACTTTCCGTCATCAGCTTTGAGAACATCACTTCCTGGTTCATCTTCAAAAGAAATTTCAATTTTGTTGCCATCTTTTTCAAACGAAGTAATTCTGCCAAGCGCATCTCTTTGAATATTGACTGATTGCGGTCTGTAAAGCTCAAGCACAGATTTCTGGTAACCCTCAGGCATCAATCTCATATAAAAACCATCGCCAATATATGCCCAATTGCCGGGGTTAACCTGTTTCTTCAGCATATCAGAAGGCGGCTCACCTGTTAATACAGCCATTCTTTCTATATCTTCAAATGATGATGCAGGGTCTGTAATTTTTGCTCTTAGATCCTTATAAAATTTCACAGTACTTTTAACTTCATCGGGCAGCAGGTCTATGGGTATATCTTTAATTCCAATGCTAAGCTCTGCTATTTCTATTTCGGTAAGGAGCGGTTTTATACGAAGCTGCAAAGCAGGGTCAAGATCGGTAAATTTTGCACCGTAAATTATTGCCCACAAAAGAAGCTGAATATCTTTCTGAGCAATATTGGGATGATCGGCAGAACGTGTCAGAATATTTGTTACAATATTATCAAGCTTTCCTTTTATTGGAGCAATTAAATGACCACTGCCTTTTGTGGGACCGTGTGTGCCCGCTTTAAGGCAATAGCTTTGAACAGTCATTCTATAATAACCGGGACCCAAAGCAGAGTTATAATCCTGCGGTTCAACGGCGTCATAATATTCATCAATATCACTTACCCAGAATGAAACAGGATAAGCGTCATCAATTGATGATGTGATATTTTTTTCTTCAAGGATATCAGGCATTGCAGTTTTCTTGATAATATCTTCTAACTGTGCCCTAACTATTAACGGAGCAAACAAAACAAAAATAAACAGAATTTTCTTTAGCATGATTTTAATAGAATAATTTAATAGATTAATATACAAAAATAGTTATAAATGTTCAATAATGATATTTAAGAAGAAATTGAATGAGGATAGTCCCGCTAGCGCGGGATTTCAAACTGCTTTCAGCAGTTTTCAAAGTGCGTATAGCTTTTCGCAGGATGCACCGCAGATGGCATTTTTTATGATTTTTTGGTAGTGTATCACAATTTATGATTTCGATAGTTGATGTAGTAATTGACAATTCCGTAATGCATTAGTTCGGACTTTGAAAAGCAAATAGTCTTCCTTT
>JAYTUN010000047.1:0-9465 GCA_043744495.1 Ignavibacteria bacterium | reverse complement strand
TCTTCAATATGGGCATTGTCATTTTTCTTATAAGCTCTTGAACGGGTATATTGAACAGGATTTCTTCTTTGCTTAAAATATTTTATCAAATGCCAGTTTTAAAATTCACTTCCGTTATCCGAATTAAAACCCAGTATTGGGAACGGTATTTTGCTTTCAATATCTCCTATAGCTTCAATAACTCCCTTCTCTCCCTTACCCTATAATGCGCGCTGGAATATCCATCCTGTAGCTGTATCAACATATTTAAGGTATAAGTAAACATTCCTGTCCCAAAGGGACTCCTTCGGAGCATCTGATTTACCAACTTTGAATATTTACTCATTTATGTTACCTTATTTGTGAGGCAATTCGCAAAAACATTTTTATTAGTTTTACATAGTTAACCATTTTAAGGTTAGTTATATTGACCCAACGTTAAAGAAATGAGCAATACCATGGAACAGGATCTCATCAAAATCACAGAAGCCCATTATACCAGTGGTTATTCAATTGAAATGACCTTCAGCGACAGCAGTAAACAAACAATAAATTTCGAGCCTTTTCTCTTAAAATCTGCTCTCCCAAACATTAATAAATTTCTTGATAAAGGTAAGTTTAAAAGATTTTTAGTTATCGAAGGCAACCTAAACTGGAAAAACTATGAAATGACTTTTCCTGTGGAGAGTTTATATGCAGGGAAGATTTAAATAAAAAGCATTATAATCAAATTATTAAACTACAAAAAACTACTTATATATATAAAAAATGAATAGACCACTGGCAGAAGAATACAATCCATATTTCAACAGGTACATATCACTAGTGCCCGAAGGTGATTTTAAAACTTTGTTTAATAAAAATACTCTTGAGATAATAAAATTTTTCGAAAGCATTCCCACTGGAAAACATGAGTACCGTTATGCCGAAGGCAAATGGAGCATTAAGGACATCCTGATGCATATTGCAGATACTGAACGCATTATGAGCTACCGGGCACTAGTCGCAGCAAGGGGCGACAGCATCACAGTATTATACAATATGGATGAAGATGAATATGCAAAGAATGCAGATGTAACAAACAGATCCTTAAAGGATATTCTTGAGGAGTATGTGTTTATCAGAAAAAGTGCTGAGAAATTATTTTTGAATTTAACTGACAAACAAAGTAAATACCGGGCAAAGACTGAAAATTTTCCAATTACCGCAAGAGCTGTTGGCATTTTATTAATTGGGCATGCAAAACACCACATGAAAACCATAAGTGAAAGATACCTTTAAGCTGGTAGTACTTGATATGTACTACAGTAAAGCTTAAATTTAACAAATAATTAACGTTTTTAAGGTAATTCAGTGTATTAATTTATACAGATAAATATATTTACTTATTTGGTATATTTACAACGCTTACCGATAATATGAACATAGAAAATTTTTTTGTGAAACTAAATAATAACGTTAACAACCATGCTGGAAATCATACAACATTTCTTTAAGTATTTTTCGCAAACCCCTTTTGAGCTTTATAACGAAATAGGGCTTCGCCACGAATTGGGAATTTTCCTTAAAAAATATTATCCCGAGCTTATTGTAAAGATTGACTACCCTGTTTCAAGAATGTTCAACCCAATACCTAGACTTGCCAACAAAGATGCCGATCTTTATATTATTGAAAGCGGAGTTCAGAAGCATGTTATTGAAATAAAACTGCCTAAGGATGAAAACGCAAGCCACATCGATCTTTACCGCGCTGTGCTGGATCTTAAATTCCTTGAGCAGTTAAAATCACACGGCTACAATAGCTGCATTTCTGTTTTCCTTACCAAGCGCAAGAATATCTGGGAATCGACCAACGGAGGAATTTATAAAAAGTTTGCAGGCGATTCAGTCATTATCGGCTCGGTTGCAAAAGATGAGATACAGCCATTTTTGATACACGGCGGACCGATTGAAATTGAAGGAACATATAAAGCAAAGTGGGAATCTGTACACGATGCAAAAGGCGATGAATACAAGTATTACATTATAAACGTAAAATCATAAACGTTAAAACGTTTATTTTAAAGTAATTATGGATGAAGATTTTCTTGCCGGCGGGAAGTATTATGATGATGACGGTAACAAACAAAACCCCTTCTTAGTCTCCCCTTCGGCGATTTTTTTCCCGAAGGGACTCCTTTGGAGTCGTCCCCAGTTTATCCTGCTTTAGCAGGACGTTCAGCTTAGCGGGATACAGGGGGAGATGTGAAGCCCTAATATGCTAAATGCCACAATTAAATTTTGATTTTCAATATACATTAATTTCTGATAGGGGGTCTTTTGTCATATCTCTATGTCCCCGCAGAGTCTCCTGCTTTCCTGACTTTAGTTTGGGACTCTACCGATAATCACATTACTTCGCAGAGTCCTCCTACTGAGAGACACTGCGATAACAATGAAGCTGACCGCTCAATATTTATGTCGGGGTCTTTAAGTATCGTAAACTTAGGGCTTTTTTGACTTATAGAGCGAAGCGATAGAAGTAGCCCTGATTAGACATAGTTAAAGACTTAAATTTTCATATTATTAACCAAAGATTAAAAATTCACGGTAAAAACAAAAACAAGGATTTGAGAACAATAGGGTCAACTTGAGTAAAGAAAATGAATAAGATCAATATAAACGAAAAACTTTCACTATTTTCAGAACACTGGAGTCCGAAAATAGTTGGCGAATTGAACGGACAGCTTGTAAAGCTTGTTAAGTTCAAAGGTGAATTTGTATGGCATAAGCATGATAAAGAAGATGAAATGTTCTTTGTGCTAATTGGCAGTTTTACAATGCAGCTTAGAGATGGCGATATTGAAATTGGTGAGAATGAGTTCATAATTATCCCTAAAGGAATTGAACACAGGCCTGTTACAAAGGGAGAAGTTTCCGTCATGCTGTTTGAGCCAGCAAGTACTTTAAATACAGGAAATAAAACCGGGAAATTCACAAAGAAGGAGTTGGATAGAATTTAGATAAATTATACAAATCTACTTTTTATCTGATTGCTGCCATTTTTTCCTTAATTCTTTTCACAAGTGAGGGTCCTTCGTAAATAAGTCCTGTATATATCTGCACAAGAGATGCGCCAAGATCAAGCTTTTCCTTTACATCATCATAAGATGAAATTCCGCCGCTGGCAATTACAACAAGCTTATCACCTGCCTGCTTCTTAATATACTTCAAAACTGAGTTTGCAATTGGTTCAAGCGGCTTACCGCTCAAGCCTCCGCTTTCATATTTTCCTTTAGGCAGTGTTTCCCTTGAAATTGTTGTGTTAGTTGCAATTAATCCTGTAATATTATTATCAATTGAAACCTGCAGAATATCGTCAAGTTCAGCTTCGGTCAGGTCAGGCGAAATTTTCAGGTAAATATCTTTTGCTGAATCAGAATATGTTTCATCAAGCTCATGGTTTAGCTGCTGCAATGAGCGAAGTATCTCATCAAGGAATTTTCTCTGCTGAAGCTGTCTTAATCCTTCGGTATTAGGTGAGCTTACATTGATAGTAAAATAATCCGCGCTTTCAAAACATTTTTCAAACGAGAATTTATAATCCTGGTATGCATCATCAAGCTCGGTATGTTTGTTCTTGCCGATGTTCACTCCGACTATAAAATCACTGCTTAACTTCTCTTTAGAACTTTCAATATTCTTCTCAAACTCATCAGCGCCGTTGTTATTGAAACCAAGCCTGTTTATCACAGCGCCGTATTCCGGCAGACGGAACATTCGGGGTTTTTCATTGCCTTCCTGCGGCAGCGGAGTCACAGTTCCAGCTTCAGCAAACCCAAAGCCCATTGCATCCCACCCGGCAAGAGCAGTAGCATTTTTATCCATTCCTGCGGCTAAACCAATAGGATTACGAAAAGTAAGCCTGCCGACTTTTGTTTCGAACTCTTTATTTTCATAGCTTAAAAAAAGCCGTAAAAGTGATGGAAAAAAGCTACCTGAGAGTCTGTTTATTGTGAAATTATGGACTTTTTCAGGGTCGTAATCAAATAACAACGGACGGATAATTTTTTTGTAAATCATTACACAAAGATAATTTAAAATATATTTTAGTGCCACGCTGTTATTGTGCCTAAAGTTTATATTATAAGATTGCTTCGTCACTAAAGTTCCTCGCAAATGTTTAACTATTTGAATTGAACAGAGCGTAAATTAGAGGTAACTTTGCAACTTATGAGTATAATTTATCTTGATAATGCGGCAACCACTCCAATAGACTCAAGAGTAAAAGAAGCAATGCTTTCATGGCTTGGTGAAAGCTATGGGAATCCATCATCTGTACATAAATTTGGTAGGAATGCTAAAGTTATGCTTGAAGATACACGTGATCTTTTTGCAAAGTACATCGGGGCAAAGTCATCTGAAATACATTTCACATCAGGCGGAACAGAAGCCAATAATTTTGCTATCAAAGGAACGGCATTTAATAATCTTGACAGGAAAGACCATATCATAACAACATCAATTGAGCACTCCGCAGTAATTGATTCAATTGAATATTTGAAGTCCCGATTTAGATTTAGGGTTGCATATCTAAAAACAAACCGTTATGGTGAAATTGACCAGAATGAACTAAAAGATGCAATTGGAGAAAACACATTTTTAATTTCTGTAATGCATTCCAATAACGAGCTGGGTATAATTAATGATTTAAAGTCCATTAGCGAAATTGCAAGAGAAAAAAACGTATTGGTTCATACTGACGCTGTTCAGAGTCTGGGTAAAATAAAATTTAATATAAACGATATTGGCGCAGACCTTGCTTCATTTTCGGGACATAAAATATATGCGCCAAAGGGTATAGGTGTTTTATATATTAAGAAAGATACACCTATTGATAAATTCATTCACGGCGGCAAGCAGGAGCGCGACAGGCGCGGCGGCACAGAGAATATTCCAGCAATTGCAGGATTTAAAAAAGCAATTGAACTTCTGAATGAAGAAATGAATTCCGATATTGAAAAGTATAGTTCATTAAAAACAAAAACTATAAAAAGTTTAACAGATAGTTTTGGCGATAAAGTAATTGTTAACTCTTATAACGATGGAAAGTCCTTACCAAATATATTAAACATTTCTTTTAATCCTGAAAAAACTAATGTTGATCCTGATACAATATTAATTAAGCTTGATATGAAAAATATTGCAGTATCATCGGGCTCAGCATGTACATCAGGCTCAGTCCAGCCGTCACATGTTCTAAAAGCAATTGGATATGATGATAAAATGGCAAAATCATCAATCAGAATATCATTCGGAAGATTTAATATGGATAGCGATGTTGATGGTATTTTAAAAGTGTTAAAAGAAATTGTATCTTGAAATATCAAATAAAATAACTTATTTTATAAAAGTAATAATTTATGATAACACAAATTATAAAAAAAGAATTTCACGAACTTATAGATAAAATTGAAAATCTTTTAATTCTTGAACAATTTTATAAAGCGTTAAGTTTTAGCCATAATAATTCAAAAAACGAATAATGGGATTCACTCACAGAATCACAAAAAATGGAAATACTTGACTCATTTAAGGAATGCAAAGACGTAAAAAAATTGATAAGTTATGAAGATGTAAAAGACAAGCATAGAAAATGGCTCTTAAGATAGTATTTAACAATAGAGCAGATTTGAAACTTGATAAAATCCTTAATTATTTAAAATCAGAATGGTCAGTTAAAGTTGCAAATGAATTTCTTGGAAATCTTTATAATCTAATGGATATTCTATCTGTATTTCCTGAAATTGGCACTATAGTAGATATTGAACGGAATATCCGCGCATTCTTAGTAACCAGTCAATTAAATTATATTATAGATTAGAAAGGGGAAAGTTAATTGTATTAAATTTTATAAATACGAGACAAAAACCTAAATAATTAATTCAATGACTTAAGCTTTAAGTTTTCTTCTGTGCCACCAGGATCTTCAGCTTTTATCTTTTTACCGAAAAAAGTTTTGCGTATCTGGTTCTTGGTGCTACGGAGAATTCCAGTGCTTATGTAGAATAAGCAGAAAGCAAACAACCCCTCGCCCTTTGTAACAGCAATCAGTATTACAGAAAGTATTACAATGATAGTTTTTACAGGATGTTCTATTACTTCCCTTTTACCAAACTTTGGCGTTGTATCATACTTAAATTTACTTACCATTAGCAAAGGAAGTATTATTGCAATACAATATATGAATATCTCACTTGTATAAGCATTAAAATTTTTATTATAGTAATACAGAAAAAATGTAGAAACAGTCACACCAGGAATAGGTACAGGTAAGCCGCTAAAAAAGTTTTTATCAAATCCAATTAACTGGGCATTGAAGCGGGCAAGTCTAAGTGCGCCGAATATCATAATAAGAGCAGAAAGCGCAATCCCTAAGCCATCGAGAGTATTAAAATATGCTTTATACAGAATAAATGATGGGGCTACCCCGAATGACACAAGGTCAGCAAGGGAATCAAGCTCAACACCAAATTTTGAAGATGTTCCGGTAAATCTGGCTACAACGCCATCAAACATATCAAATAATCCGGCGTAAAGAATAAACAGACTTGCCTGTTCAATATTCATTGCATCTGCGTGAATAATAGACATAAAACCACAGAACAGGTTTAAGACTGTGAATAAACTTGGTATAAATCCCATTCGGTTTTTCAAATTACTTTTGGAACCTCTGCTAAGATCGTTATACCGCCTGTAACTTTTTGGTTAACACTCACTTTAATATTTGCATTTCCGGGTAAGATAACATCTGTCCTTGAACCGAATTTTATCATCCCGAATTTTTCGCCAATTTTAACTTTATCACCAACGCGAAGCTCACATACAATTCTTCTGGCAACGAAACCTGTAATCTGTTTGAACAATACTTTAAACCTTTCGCCTTCAATTCCAATTAAAGTTCTTTCATTCTTATCGGCTGATGCGTGGTCATAAGCTGCAATAAATTCACCTTTAATATACTGGTAAAATTTTACTTGTCCCGATATTGGCACCCTGTTAACATGAACGTTTAGAGGGGATAGAAAAATTCCTATAACTTTTGCAGGCGCTTTAAGGAATTCATTTTCCTCAATATCTTCAATCATCATTACCCTGCCATCAGCGGGTGAAAGTACATCACCATCTTTAATATCAGCCGGAACTTGCCTTTGGGGGTCGCGGAAAAAATACAGCGTGAATGAAATTAATATTACCGAAAGAACCAGAAGAATAATTTTTGCAATTTCATTTGATATCAAAAGCGCGGTAACATCCAGTGCCAGGGTTACAACAAGCGCTTTTATTACAGTACTTCTTCCGTAAATTGTGAGCCTCAAATTACTTCTTACCTATTATCCTTTTCCTTACTTCTGCATAAGCTTCATTCACGCCGCCAAGATCAAACCTGAAGCGGTCTTTATCAAGCTTTTTATTTGTCTTTTTATCCCACAGTCTGCAAGTATCAGGTGTAATTTCATCGCCAAGCATTATCCTGCCGGTATTATCTTTCCCGAACTCAAGCTTGAAATCAACAAGCTTTAAGCCGCGTTTTAAAAAAAACGGTTTTAGTATTGTATTGATCCTCAGCGCAGTTTGTTTCAGGGTTTTAATATCTTTTTCTGTCGCAATTTTCATAGCTAAGGCATGTGAGTCACTTATCATTGGGTCGCCAAGTGCATCATCTTTGTAATAGAACTCAACAATTGGTTTTGCAAGCTGGTGCCCTTCTTTAAATTTAGTTTTCTTAAGCAGGCTTCCGGCTGCAATGTTTCTAATTACAACTTCAATTGGCACTATCTTCAGGCGTTTTATGATCATTTCATTGGGTGAGATTTGCTCAACAAAATGATTCCTTACACCCTTTTTCCTTAAATAGGTGAAGAGAAAAGTTGTTAGCTCACAGTTAATAATTCCTTTGTTTAAAATTGAACCTCTTTTTTGCGCATTAAAAGCAGTAGCATCGTCTTTAAATTCCTGCAATAACAGGTCCCTGTGCCATTTTAAAGTGTAAAGCTTCTTAGCTTTACCTTCATAAATTTGTTTTATTTTTGTGCATTTTTTGTGCATTTTTTTGATTGTATTATCAAAATTACTCATATCTGTTTCAAATAACAATCCCATCAATAATTAAATATTATGCAATTATACTGCTAAACAATCATTGTTTTTATGGCTAAGTTATTTCCTGTTTTGTAAATCAAAATAAGAATATTTTTGTTTTTATATTAATATTTTTTTTGTTTAGATTTCTTAAAGAAATCATTTATGACACAAAAAGCTTTCGAAATATTTAAGAATTTGCCTGTGCTTGAAACTGACCGGCTGAGGCTGAGGAAGCTTTCGATGCGTGATGCAGGTGATGTGTTTGAATATGCGTCGGTTCCTGAGGTTGCCGAGAATGTTACGTGGGAATACCACAGGAATATATCTGACTCAATGCATTACTTAAGGTTCATTACCGAGCAATATGAAAACAGTTTTCCCGGTCCCTGGGGGATTGTGCATAAGGAGCTTGGTAAGCTGATAGGTACAATTGGCTACCATGCTTGGTCGCTTGCAAACGGCTATGGTGAAGTAGGATATGCCCTATCAAAAGATTTCTGGAATAAAGGCTACACAACCGAAGCTTTTAATGAAGTGATAAAATTTGGATTCGAAAGGATGCAACTTAACAGGGTTGAAGCAACATGCAAACTTGCAAATGCAGCTTCTGAAAAAGTTATGTTAAAATGCGGGCTTTCGTATGAAGGTATATTGAAAAAGAGGCTTTTTGCAAAAGGTGAGTTTCATGACCTTAAGATGTACAGTGTTTTAAGGGATAACTGGGTACAAAAACAATTAGATCAGAATAAATAATAAAACAGGATATAATAATACAAATTAATAGTGATTCAAAAATTAATAATTGCCAAAGAGTAAAAATATAAACCTACTGGAGCTTCTTACTAAACGCGAAGGCAATTACATGGGTACAGGCATCAACCATGAAAACAAAAAATTCCAGGGTACGCTTGAAGTACGCTCTGTAGTGAATCACAAAGGCGTTTCATTCAGATATAAAGCAATAGGTTTTAAAGGTAATGAGTTTAATAAAGATACCAGCCTGTATAATGAAGATACTATTTTGTATAATGAAGAGATAACAATAATATGCAATGATAATGAGAACAAAATAACTTTGTGGACATTGAATAATAATATCGGCACAATGGTACGGTTTGTCCTGAGGAGATTCCGCCAGGTATCACCAAAGCATTGCCTGTTCATATTTGGCTATGGAGACCCGGAAGATAATAACATATTCCGCGAAGAAATAACAATTGAGATTTGGGATAATGGCGACTTAAGCTATAACTACTCATGGGGCGAAGCAGGCGGACATTTCCTATCGCGCTCAACTGTAAAAATGAAAAAGATAAGCTGAAGGGTATTGTTTATATGCGTTTCTATGCGTATAATTATGCG
>JAYTUN010000046.1:0-33640 GCA_043744495.1 Ignavibacteria bacterium | reverse complement strand
GCGTATAATTTCAGGGCTAAAGCCCGTTTATTAGAAAATTATAGATCCCCCACCCTAAAACTGCAGGAGCAGTCAAGAGGGTGGAGTTACTCAAAAAGCATAATCCCTCAGTGTTCTTTGAGCACTCTGTGTTGAAGGCTTTTCTTTTCTTTGAGGCTTTGAGTCTTTGTGTCAGTCCTTTGTTTTTACATTCAAATGAACACACCGCGTACTTACTCCACTTCGTGGAGTAAGTACACCCCTCTCTATATGGGAATTAATATTGATTTCAACAAATATCCGGCTAAAAACAGGGATTTTATGTAAATATTATCATATTATGGCTTACATAGATTTTAAAATTAAAAATTGTTATATTTGTTAGCAGAATACTTCGTATAAGCTAAAATCCATAATAAAGGGGTGAGAAAAACTTGATTAAAGTAACATTGCAGGACAACGAATCTATTGATAAGGTCTTAAAAAGATTCAAAAAGAAGTACGAAAAAGCAGGAGTGTTAAAAGAAGTAAGAAAAAGAGGCTTCTTTGTAAAACCTTCTATTAAGAAGCGTATGAAAAAGGCAAAAGCTATCAGAAGAAATAAAAGAACTTTGGCAGAAGAATCTGCGGTTTAATATCAGTTTCAAGCTTACAGATTTTCCCATCCGTAACTTATTATACCAGGATGGGTTTTTTATTATTGTTTAAATAGGTATGATATCATTTTGAAACTGCTAACCAATAAATGTTGTTCTAACTTTTGAATTTACAGCAAAAAGGCTCAGGCAAAAACTGCAGAATAAAAAGCAATCTTATACCTTTTATTTCGTCTAAGGAAATAAAGAAAAGGGTTAAACAGATCGCAATAGATCTGGGCAAAGATTATGCAGGTAAAACGCCTATTTTCATTGGTGTCTTAAATGGTTCATTTATTTTCATAAGCGACCTGGTAAGGGAAGTGAAACTTGATACTGAAATTGATTTCCTGAAGCTCTCAAGCTATGGCGACAGCAAAATATCTTCGGGTGAAGTTAAACTGCTTAAAGACCTTAACTGCCAGATTGAAGGAAGGGATATTATCATAGTTGAAGATATTATCGATTCAGGTCTTTCTATAAAATACATAAGAGACCTGGTACTTGCACACAATCCTGCTTCGCTTGAATTTGCAACGCTGCTGATGAAAAAAGGGATAAGTTCAATTGATTTTAAAATAAAATATGTTGGATTTGAAATTGCAAATGATTTCGTAGTTGGTTACGGACTTGATTTCGCGCAGAAGTACAGAAACTTAAAAGAAATTTGTATCTTAAAAAATAAATAAATTAGATGCCTGACGATTTTCAAAAAAACGGTTCAAACCCTAAACCTCCTAAAAAGAGAAGGAACGAAGAATTTAACTGGAACAGAGTTTTCAAAGTAGTACTAGGGTGGAGCGCTATTCTGTTCGGGTTTTTCCTTATCATGATATGGTCTAAATCCGGTGATAGCGGTGAAGTTGAAATAGGATTTGACCAGTACCAAAGGCTATTAGCCGATAACAAGATAAAAGAAGCTGTTATAAAGAAGCTTGATAATACATTTACCTTTCACGGTGTTTTAAAACAGCCTGAATCGGTCAATGTAGGTTCAAGACAGGTTAGTACTGAAAAATTTTCAGTCTTGCTGCCATATACAAACATTGATGATGCAATTATCAAAACATGGAATGAAAAAAGTATCGCATTCCGTATTGAAAAAGAAGATACAAGCTGGATAGGTCCATTGATAGGAGCGCTGCCATGGATATTAATTATTGTATTCTGGATAGTAATAATGCGGAGGATGCAGGGACAGGGCGGCGGAACAAAGGGAATTTTCTCTTTCGGAAAATCCAAAGCTAAATTGCTGACGGAAAACCAGCTTCGTGTAACATTTAAAGATGTTGCCGGTACTGATGAAGCAAAATATGAGCTTGAAGAAATTATAGAGTTTTTAAGAGAGCCATCAAAATTCCAGAGGCTTGGTGGCAAGATACCAAGAGGCGTGTTGCTTTTAGGACCTCCGGGAACAGGAAAAACTTTGCTTGCCCGCGCAGTTGCTGGTGAAGCAGGCGTTCCGTTCTTTTCAATCAGTGGCGCTGATTTTGTTGAAATGTTCGTTGGCGTTGGCGCTTCAAGAGTGCGTGACTTGTTTGAAAAAGGAAAGAAAAGCGCGCCATGTATAATTTTTATTGATGAAATTGATGCAGTCGGCAGGCACCGAGGTGCCGGACTTGGCGGCGGACACGATGAGCGCGAACAGACATTGAACCAGTTACTTGTTGAAATGGATGGCTTTGAACAGAATGCTGGAGTCATTATCATAGCCGCAACAAACAGACCCGATGTACTTGACCCTGCTTTGTTAAGACCCGGCAGATTTGACAGACAGGTTGTTGTTGATAGACCCGATGTAAAAGGACGTGAAGGAATATTCAATGTTCACGTGCGCAATGTTCCATTAGATAGTACTGTTTCGCTTGAAATACTTGCTAAAGGTACTCCCGGTCTTTCAGGGGCTGATATTGCCAACCTAGTGAATGAAGCTGCGCTTCTTGCCGCAAGGAAGAACCAGGATAAAGTTACTATGGCTGATTTTGAAGAAGCCAAAGATAAAGTTATGATGGGTATGGAAAGAAAGAGTCTTATAATTTCCGAAAAGGAAAAAAAGACAACAGCTTACCATGAAATAGGGCATGTACTTGTTGCTAAGATGACACCAGAATCGGACCCGGTACACAAAGTAACAATCATTCCAAGAGGCAGGGCATTAGGTGTTACAACATATCTGCCAATAGATGAAAAGCATACATACTCAAAAGAATATCTCGAAGCAATGATAGCATACGCAATGGGAGGCAGGGCAGCAGAAAAAATTGTTTTCAACCAGCTTACTACAGGGGCAGGGAATGATATTGAGCGTGCCACTGCGCTTGCAAGGAAAATGGTTTGTGAATGGGGAATGAGCGAAAATCTTGGACCGGTCACATTTGGTAAAAAAGAAGAGGAAATTTTTCTCGGCAGGGAAATATCAAAGCACAGAGATTACAGTGAAGGTACAGCTATAATTATTGATGAAGAAGTAAAGAAAATTGTGAACAGGGGAATGGAAAGAGCTATGAAAGTCCTTAATGAAAATATGGATACCCTTCACAGGCTATCTGCCGCGCTGCTTGAAAGAGAAATACTTGACAGCGATGAAATTGACAGGGTTATGAGGGGTGAAGTTCTGCCGCCTTTTGAAAAAGTAGCTGTAAATGGTGAGCCGGTAAGCGGATCTAACGGGACAGCGAATAAAGATGTAAAGACTGATCTGAAAAACGAGATAAAAGATCCCGGGAAGAAATCTCCTGAGATAAAATCACCTGAGAAGAAATCAACTGAGAAGAAATCAACAGAGATAAAAAAAGATTAATAGTATTTCTTAAAGAATGAAATTTTAACAATGCCTGCCTGGCTAGTAAATTAACAGGCAGGCTTTATTGTTAATAAACTATTTTGCATCTTAAATTAATTTGCAGGTACATCAGGAAAAAAATTTGCAGGGTAAAGATAATTCAACAACTCCGTTCCACGGGGAAATTTACCGGAAGATGATACATTATTCTTCGGCATCGATTTCTATTGGTTACCTGTTTATTGATAAATATATAGTCCTGCTGATTTTGGGAATACTGCTTGCATTAATGTTCATAGTTGAGCTTATAAAATATAAAAGCAATTTTATATATGACCAGTACCTTAAGAACTTTAAACATATGCTTAGGGAACATGAATATGACAAAGGACGCTTCCGTATTAACGGCGCATCTTGGGTCATTTTTGCCGCGATATTCTGTATAATTCTATTTCCCAAACTGATAGCTGTAACAGGATTACTTATGCTTTCATTTGCTGATAGTACCTCAGCACTGGCAGGAAGGATGTTCGGCAAAAAACAATATGCGCCAAACAGGTCTTATGTTGGGACGGCTACATTTTTCATTGTAGGAATAATAATTATATCGCTGGCACCAAAATATTTTGGCACGCTTAAGGAATACATTATAGTACTCATCGCGGTAATTGTTACAACAGTTGCAGATGCGCTTATTTTACCTGTAGATGATAATTTTACAATCCCCGTAACCTGCTGTACGGTTATGTATTTGCTGTATATATTGTTGTATCCGGGGATAAGCTTTATTTAAAATTACATTTGCGAGGAACAAAGTGACGAAGCAATCTTATAAATCAAATTATTAATTTCTAAAAATATAGATTCCCGCTTTCGCGGGAATGAGTGAAAATAATTATGGGCTTAAAATGCGGTATCGTAGGATTACCAAACGTAGGTAAATCAACACTGTTCAATTGCTTAACCTCATCCCAGCAGGCAGAAGCTGCCAATTATCCGTTCTGTACTATCGAGCCGAATATTGGCGTTGTTACCGTTCCCGATAAACGTGTTGAAGAATTGGTTAAGTTATATAACCCTAAAAAAATAGCTAAAACTGTGATTGAGTTTGTTGATATAGCCGGACTTGTTGCAGGCGCATCAAAAGGTGAAGGGCTTGGAAATAAATTCCTTTCTCACATCAGAGAAGTTGATGCAATAGTACATATTGTGCGCTGCTTTGAAAATGATAATGTTATTCATGTTAACAATAAAGTTGACCCCAATGCCGATATTGAAATAATTGAAACTGAGCTTATACTTAAAGATATTGAAACTCTTGATGCAAGAATACAAAAGACAGAAAAAGGTCTGAAGACGGGTGATAAAAAAATTAAAGATGAATATGCAAGCTATCTTACTTTAAAAGAACATCTTGGTTCCGGCAGGCTTGCAAAGTATTATATCAATGAATACAAAAGAACACACTCTCCGGATGAATACAATCACTTCCACGATCTTAACCTGCTTACAGATAAACACGTGTTATACGTAGCAAACGTTGATGATAAAAATATCAACGGAAATGAATACTCAAAAATTGTAGAAGAGATTGCTAAAAAAGAAGGTGAAGAAGCAATTGTTCTTTCAGTTGAAATTGAATCAGAGCTATCACAGCTTGAACCGGATGAAAAAAGTGAATTCCTTATAGAGCTTGGCATTGATGAACCGGGACTTGATAAGCTGATACATACTGCTTATGACCTGCTTGGACTTAAAACATTCTTTACCGCGGGTGAAAAGGAAGTTCATGCATGGACATTCATACAGGGTACAAAGGCGCCGCAAGCAGCGGGAATTATTCACACCGATTTTGAGCACGGTTTTATCCGCGCAGAGATTATGGGATATAACGATCTGATTGCTAACGGCAGCGAACATGCCGTAAAGGAAAAAGGCTTAATGCGTGTTGAAGGCAAGGAATATGAAATAAAAGATGGTGATGTGGTTTATTTTAGGTTTAATGTGTAATTAAATTCGTCAGATTTGTCAGATTCATCAGATTGAATATTAAAAGGCAGAATAACCGCTAAGATTTTAATCTGTCATTCCTGCTGTGTTCTTGTAGTGTCCGTTCACAATGCGGACAAGAATAATAAAATCGGATTTATGTACTAAATAACTTAAATAATATAATTATGAATTTATTAAAACTTTCGCTGATTATTTTATTCATTTCAATTCCAGTTATTGCGCAAAATAAAACAATTGATAAGCTAGAATTCACAACAGGGTTAAATTCAGTTTGGGAAGTGAAGACTGCTGATATAGAAGACGGTTTAGGGGCTGGACTTATCTATCCTGATAAATTAGTACAGCGATATACAATTCTTGGAATTACAAAAGAAAATTATAAGATTAGCGTTGTAGTACATCTTAAAGCAGGGTTCTTTGTACTTAATGATGAATTATATAAAAAATATACAAAAAGTACAGAACCTAATCCGAACAAAGAAATAATAAAAAAGCTTCTTGGTGAAGGTGTTAATGTTGAACTATGCGGAGTAACTATGGAAAATAATGGCTGGACTGAAAAAGATCTGCTGCCGGGGATAACAATATTAGCTGTTGGCGCATACGCCAGAATAATAGACCTTGAAAAACAGGGATATGAGTATATAAGGTTTTAAATGATTAAAAATAAAATTGAAGATAGAGAATTAGAACCTGATAATAAAATTTTAAAAGGAAATACAGATTTCACAATCCATTAAAACTGATGAAGAAAAAAAATATTAAAAAAGTAGATAGAAGCTCAGAAAATCAAAAAGATGTTAGTTTTGATTTTATTATGCAAAGTGTTAATAAAACGACTAAGAGGTATATAGACATTTCATTTGATATAGCCGATATATTAAAGAGTTACAAGAAAACTAATTCATTATCTCAAAAAGAATTAGCTGAAAAAATTAATAAAAAAGAATCTGAATTATCAAAATGGTTTTCAGGGACGCATAATTTTACAATCAAAACAATTGCGAAAATAGAACAATTAATTGGTAGAAAAATTCTTTTTTTAGAAAATGATGTTTTGTTTCTTAATCAAAATAAAATTATTGTAAAATCAACAAACGCAATTGTATTATCACAATCATCCGAATCTGAGATTGAGCATATTGGGCAAATTACAACTTTTAAAATTCAAAAAGATTTTCAAAGTACTTTTATTTCACAAAATATAAATTAACATTATATTAATTAATGATGGAAACAAGTAAAGTAGAAAATATTCCCGATAATAAAATCGTTAGCGTTTCATTTAAGATTATTGATATTAAATTAATTAAATTTTCTTTTGAGTCTAGTGTAGATAAAGAACAAATAGGAAATGAGGATTTTACATTTGAAATTAATTTTAGGTATGATACAAATGTCGAAAAACAAACTCTTAATACATTTGTTTTAACCAAAATATTTGCTGATCAAGATAAGAAGTTATATTTGGGGCAAATAGAAACAAAAATGGAATTTTTATTGGTTAATTTTGATGAATTAGTCGTAATAGAAAATGATCAAGTTAGAATACTGACCATGGCTTTAAATATATTCATTAGTGTTTCTATTTCAACAGCAAGAGGGATGATTGCTTCAAAAACATCGGGTACGTCTTTAGAAAAAGCATATTTACCAGTTATCAATTCACAAGATGTATTAAATACATTAATTCCTAAAAAAACAGATTAGTTACCAAATCAATTAATTTAATAAGAATCCAAAAATTATTTAATAAAACCTCCAAAAAATGCGTCTTTCTTTATTGACGTATTGCTCAGATTTACATGACAAACATATGTAAGAACCTTAAAATAAGTATTATTGTTAATTATGGTAGAATTAATAATTTCTAGTTTTTAATTTGAATTTCAGGTTTTTATGTATTAATTTTGGGGAAATTCAAATAATCTCATAAAACACCAATTATCATGAGAATATTATTTACTGCAATACTGGCAGCCCTTCTTCTCAGTATTTTTCCAAGCCCCTCGTATTCCCAGGAATTTTTTCCGAAGCCAGAGCTTTTCAATCTTGATGTTCTGAATTTCTATTCATCCGAAGGAACACGCTCGCGAGTGGATATTTATGTCGAAATTCCTCTGAAGAATATGGAGTTTAAAAAATCCAAAACTATCAAGAATACCTTTGTCTCAAAATTCGATCTGAATATTGATGTCAAAGATAAAAGCGGCAATGTTATATATAACAATGTTTCCAAAGAGGAAGTAAGTACACAGGAAACCGGGCAGGAATATCTTTCACAGAATTCGCAGATATTGACGCGCAATATTTTTCTGCCGCCGGGGGAGTATGTCGTAAGCGTCTCGGTTTATGAACAGAGCACAAAAAATAAAACCGAAAAAGATAAAAAAATAAAAGTTGAAGATTTTTCTACTCCACCTTTGAGCATAAGTAATGTTATGATTGTCTCAAGGTTTTCAACATCTGACGGAAAAAAAGTAATCACACCCGATGTAGGCAGAAATGTTGCTGCTATTGATACATTTTATCTTTTCTATTACGTTTACAAGAACAGCGATGATGAAAAAATTGATGTGAACTGCCGGATTATAGATGATGAAAAGAAGGAAGTTTACACTAAAAAGGAAACACTTGATCTTTCCAGCGGACTTTCATTCCAGAATCTACTTTTTATGCCTGTCCCAACTGCGGAATTAGGATATGGGAAATACACCATTGAAATAACTGCCGCAAGCAATAACTATAATTTCAGCACTGATTCTTATTTCGAAAATCTAAGCTATGATTTTCCTCTTCCCTTAAAGGAAATTGATATCCTAGTTGAGCAGCTGCAATATATTGCCAAGAGTGATGAGATTGATCGCATAAGGGATGCAAAAACAGATGTTGAAAAGCAGAAAAGATTTCTTGACTTCTGGAAGAAAAAAGATCCAAGCCCTAATACCAAGAGAAATGAAGTTATGCAGGAGTATTACAAACGAGTTATAGCAGCAAATAAATTATTCAGCAATACTTATATGCAGGGTTGGCGAACTGATATGGGGATGGTTTTTATTATTTTCGGTGAACCAAATAACATAGAAAGACATCCATATAATATGGATGCTAAGCCTTATGAGATTTGGGATTATTACGAAAATAATAAGCAATTTGTTTTTGTTGATAATACCGGTTTTGGCGATTACAGACTTATTACGCCAATATGGGATACTTTCAGGTTTGAAAAATAATGAACAATGTAACTATAATTTGAAAGCCGCTAAAATTAAGCGGCTTTTTCATTATGTAAAACTCTGACTACAAAAGTCTTGTCAAATTATTTAGATTGCAATATCCTCTTTTACAAAAAAATATTTGAAGATAATATTAGACTTTTGTAGTCTTATCTCTGATTTTATACATTCATCTTTTTATCCAAAGGATTCTGCGAATAAAACTACAAAAGTCTCGAAATAACAAAATAATTTTTTCATCACCTTGTAAAATATTTATCTATCTTAATTTGCTTATAGACTTTTGTAGTTTTAAGTTGAAATGTTTAATACCCTTCTTTCTTGCTCACCTCAGTGGTTATCGCATCCAGTAAATTCTTTAAAGATGCTTCATCTTTAATTTTATAATCTTCGTCAATTTGAACAGTTTCAATTAAATGAGTTGGTCCGCCAATAGAAACAATTTTCACATTTGTATTTACAGTACTGTCAATCTCAATTCTGTAATCTTTTTTTACACTTCTGAATTTTATGATTTTCGCTGTTTTATTTTCCAATGCGCCCCTGCCAGATTTCCTCATCTTTTCTCCAAGCCCGTTATAATATGTCTGCAATTCAGGACTTAAAATATTCCATGCTTTGGTCATATCTCTTTGCTCTACGGCAACAATAAATGCTACTACAGCTCCATCAGGTGTTGTATGAATATTACCGCATGCAGCCAGTGCGGTTAAGAATATTGTGAAAATTGCCGCATGAAATTTGATAGATCTTATTGTTTTCATTTTCGTTGTAATACAGCATTTATTTCAGTAAATTTACAAATATATTAAATCATTATTTGCAAAAATATGAAAATTAAATTCCTACTTGTCATAGGCTTTCTGCTAATTTTATGTAATTTAGCCAAATCGCAGAATCCGGGTGATGTTGCATTGAATGAAATTATGTATGCTCCTGCTATCAGCACTAACGAATGGTTCGAAATTTACAATAATACATCAAGCCCATTTAACCTTGCCAACTGGAAATGGAAAGATGCTACAGCTACTCAAAGGATATTTACTACTCAGAATATTAACCTCACTGCAAATGGTTTTGCTGTTATTTGTCAGGACTCAACAGCATTCAGAACAGCATTTCCGGGATTTACAGGACTATTACTACAGCCAACAAATGGCTGGAGCCAATTAAATAATACAGGTTCGGAAAATCTTATTATATTTAACGCTTCCGGTATTATTGTTGATTCAATTCAATTTACAAATTCATGGGGCGGTGCCACAGGAAACAGATCTCTTGAAAGAATTAGCTCTATTGCACCTACTAACCTGCAAGCTAACTGGGGTTCTTCTATAGCAACATTAGGAGCAACTCCAAATTTAAGGAATAGCATTTCTCCATTAAATAATGACCTCGTCTTAAACATTCTTTTATTCAGCAGTAATAATCCAATAATCGGAACTAATTTGCAAATTACAGCAAATGTTAAAAACAGGGGATTGCTAGTAGCAAATTCATACAGTGTATCATTTTATGATGATTTTAACAAAAATAGTATCCCAACACCAAATGAATTAATAAACACTGTAAATTCAACTTCACCTCTTAATCCGGGTGATTCTTTAAATTATAATACATCTAAACTTATGGATAGCCTGGGGCTGCGGCAATTCATTGCAGTTGTTAATTATTCATCTGATGAGGATACATCAAACAATAAAAAAATTGGCACTGTTAATGTAGTTTCAGCAGGCGGATTTGATTCACTTGTAATCAATGAAATAATGTACGCCCCAAGCGGATCGCCGAATGGGCAGGAGTGGTTCGAAATTTATAACAAGAGTACGGCTCCTGTAAATTTAAATGGATGGAAATGGCGCGATTCTGTCGGCTCGCAGGTTACAATAACGTCACAAAATGTTTCAATATTACCGGGTGGTTTTGCAGTTGTATGCCAGGATTCAGCGGCAGTTAAAAGCTTTTATCCTAATAATCATGGAATTTATCTTCAGTCTTCAAGTTGGCTGACGCTAAATAACACAGGTGATAATCTTTACCTTTATAACTCAACAGGAATACTAATTGATAATGTCAATTATCTTTCATCTTGGGGTGGCAGTGCAAATAATAAATCACTTGAAAGAATATCGGTAACCCGACCTTCTATTCAACAGACAAATTGGGGAACTTGCATTAATTTTATTGGCGCGACTCCCAATAAAGTAAACAGTATAACACCTAAACCAAATGACCTTTCTCTGAATAAAATAACTTTCAGCCGTACTGTGCCATCAATTGGAGATACATTAGGGATAATTGCACAGGTGAAGAATAGGGGAATAAATTCAGCGCCATCATTTAATGTTTCATTCTATGATGACTATAATAAAGACAGCATACCTACACCAAATGAATTAAAATCAACAATAAATTCTCCGGGTGTTATTAACGCCGGCGATTCAGTTAATATCACTTATTCTCAAATTTTAGATAGTGCAGGACTTCGCGGGTATATTGCAGTTGTAAATTATTCAGCCGATGAAGATACAACAAATAATAAATATGTTGCATCTATTGAAGTTGCCGGTGGCAGCGCGGTAGGAAGAGTAATTATTAATGAAATTATGTATGACTTCCCGACAGGTGAGTGCGAATGGGTGGAAATATACAATAACTCTGATTCAGTTGTTAATTTAAAGAACTGGAAAATATCAGATAACAGTCTTTCACAAATTTTAATTATAGCAAATGATTATTTTCTAAACCCCCAGGATTATGTTGTTATAACCCAAAGCAATGCAATTTTCACGAAACATATTTTAATTGATTCATCAAAGGTTATTATTAATTCATCATTGCCATCATTGAATAATACAGGTGATGCAGTTATAATTTATAAAATTAACGGTGCTCAATCAGATAGAGTTGTTTATTTACCTGTTTGGGGCGGCACTAAAGTTTCACTTGAAAGAATAAATATTAACGGTGTTTCAAACGATTCAAGTAACTGGGCAAGTTCTATAGATTGTGAAAAATCATCTCCAACCAGAGTAAATTCAATTTCTGCTGCTCAGCATTACCAAAGGAACGACCTTGTTGTAAATGAAATTATGGCAGCACCTTTAACCGGAAGTCCGGAATATATTGAGCTATATAATCCAACTTCTCAGTCTATAAACATTGTAGGCTGGCTGTATTCTGAAACAAGCGGCTCAAAAGGAATTACTGATACATGCACCGCTATAATCAAACCAGGTTCCTATGTTGTTATTGCTGCTGATACAAATATTTATAATTCGTATCCATATTTAAGGACACCGGACTCAACTCAAATAGTATTTATCGCTGGCTCACTTGGTCTAAACAATGATGGAGACATGGTGAAAATATCTGATGTTTTCCGTACAATGATAGACAGCGTTTATTACAGTGATAGATGGTATAATCCTAATCTTCCAGGCAGGGGCAGGTCGCTGGAAAAAATAAATCCGCTGCTCAATGGAAATGACGGCAGGAACTGGAGCAGTTGTACTTATCCAAATGGCGGCACACCCGGGCTTAAGAACAGCGTATTTACTAATACTACAAATCCGCAGGGTGAAGTTATAATATCACCTAATCCATTTTCACCCGATGGCGACGGATATGAAGATTTTACAATCATAAGTTATAAACTTCAAAATGCAGTATCACAGGTCAGATTGAAAATATTTGATGTAAAAGGCAGGCTTATTAAAACTATACTTAATAACCAGGCATCAGGTTCGCAGGGTCAGATAGTTTTTAACGGACTTGATGACGAAAACAGGAAATTAAGGCTTGGTATATATATAGTTTTCCTTGAAGCATTAAATGACCAGAATGGTGTTGTTGAAACTATAAAAACTACTGTGGTAGTTGGTGCTAAATTATAAGTATGAATTAAACGGATATAAAAGAATAATCTGATATAATGGCTAAGAAGCAAACCAGCAAAAAAGAAAAGGAACCTGTTAAAATAAGCAAAACAGTTTTATATATAATCCTTGTGATAGTTACATTTGCAGTTTATGCAAATTCACTTTCAAATGAATTTGTATTTGATGATGAATCTGTTGTGCAGGGTGACCCAACTATTACATCTCTTGCCAATATTCCGAAATTTTTCACAGGAGAGCTAGGCTTTCACAAAGTAATTGGAGCTTATTTCAGACCTGTAGTTTCAACATCCTATGCAATTGATTATTCTATATGGGAACTTAATCCGGTTGGTTTCCATTTAACAAATATTCTTATCCATATCATAAATGTACTCTTATTTTATACTTTGCTGCTTTTAATGTTTCAAAAATCGCAATCTGCTTACAAAGATTATGCAATCTTGATAGCCGCATTAATTTTTGCTGTTCATCCCATTCATACAGAAGTTGTTGCATGGGTCAGCGGCAGAACTGACGGTTTTGCATGCACTTTCTTTTTTGCTTCATTTATATTTTACCTTAAGTATAGTAAAGAGCAAAATAATAAGTATCTAATCTTAACTCTTCTAATGTATTTTCTTTCTCTTCTTGCAAAAGAAATGGCAATTACTTTACCAGCAGTTATTGTTTTATATGATTTGATAATAAATAGATTAGAGTTTAGGGAAATCCTGAAGAAAAGAATTGTTATGTACGGTTCTTTAATAGTCCTTTCAGGATTGTTTATGCTATTACGCTGGTGGGCTTTAAGCCAGGTTATTCCAAGAGAGACTTATTTCTATTTCTATGACAGGGATACGGCAACAGCCATTTTTACAATGTTACAGACAATTCCGCTTTATTTCAGGCTTTCAATTGCTCCTTATGGAATGCTGTATCATTACAGCGGTTATATGCCTGATATTTCAAGTATAACAGAGTTCAGAGCAATTTATGCTATAGTATTTATTGCTGTTATGGGAGGTGCATCTTTTTACTTCATCAAAAGATCTCCGTATATTTCCTATGCAATAATATTGTTTTTCGTAACACTTTTGCCGGTTATGAATATTGTTCCTACTATGAATTTTATGGCTGATAGATTCCTGTACATACCCTCAATGTTTGTGAGTATAATTGCAGCAGCCGTTCTTTTCAGGTATTTTACACAAAAGAACTATAACCTTGTTATGATTTTATCCGGCACGGTCTTAATGATATTTATTTATATGACTTTTACAAGAAATGCTGAGTGGAAAACAAATGATATTTTGTTTATGAGCGCCGAAGGAAGAGCAGGAACCGTTACCTATATAAACATTGGTAATATGTATGCTAATAAAGGAAACTTTGATCTAGCAGAAGTATATTTTCGCAAAGCAATTGACCTGAGAAAGGAATCATTAATCGGTCATAACAACATTGGCAAAGTATTTATGGTGAAAGCTAATTATGATTCTGCATATTACTACATAAATTGCGCCTATTTGCTGGATACTTTATCTCCTGAGCCGCAGTTTACTTTTGCCCAAATGTATCAAAGGAAAGGGGATATAACCCAGGCAGTTATATGGCTGGAAAAATTAACAGCTTTTGCTCCAAACTATAACAACGCCGCTCAGATGCTTCAGGAATTAAAATCGCTTCCACCTCGGCAGTTATCCGATACTGTGCAACAGCAGATTCACCCTATTATAAAAGACGAAAAATTGGAAAAGATGAGATTACTTGAGGAATCTTCATATAAAAATTACCAGGCTAAGAATTATGGTAAAGCAATAGAAGAACTTACAGAACTTATAAAAATGGTTCCTGATAAATCAGCGGGATATTTTAGTAATATAGGTATGTGTTTTATGGATCAGCAAATGTATAAAGAGGCAATTGAAAACTTTGAGATAGCAGCAAAAAAAGATGTTAAATTTTCATCGGCATATAATAATATAGGTACATGTTATGAAAGAATGAACGATATTCCCAAAGCAAAGGATAGTTACAGAAAAGCAATTGAAATTGATCCTAATAATGAAATAGCCAAACAGAATCTGGCGAAGCTCAAATAATCAAATCAATAATTTTTACAGCAGGTTACTTGCCAGCTCGGCAAGCTCTGAACGCTCACCCTTTAACAGGTTTATATGAGCATATACATCCTGACCCTTAAAGTGTTCAATTAAATAAGTTAACCCGTTGGATTGTGAATCAAGATAAGGATGATCTATCTGGTAAATATCACCCGTAAATACAATCTTAGCGCCTTCGCCGACCCTTGTAATGATAGTCTTAACTTCGTGGGGAGTTAAATTCTGCGCTTCATCAACAATAAAAAATATTCTCTGCAGGCTTCTTCCTCTAATATAGCTTAATGGCTCAATTACAAGCTTCTGGTCTTTCACCATTTGTGTGATCATCTGGTGTTGTTTCTCGGTTTCGGAATACTGGTCCTGTATAACTTTCAGGTTATCCCATAGCGGCTGCATGTATGGAGCAAGCTTGCTTTCAACATCACCTGGCAGGTAACCGATATCTTTATTGCTTAATGGTACAACGGGTCTTGCTATGAATATCTGCCTGTAATATTTCTTAACATTAAGCGCAGATGCAAGTGCCAATAGTGTTTTCCCCGTACCGGCTTTTCCGGTTATTGTAACTAAAGGAATATTCAGATTGGTTAAAGCATCAATAGCGAAAGTCTGCTCCGCATTTCTTGGCTTTATGCCGTAAACCGGATTTTTATCAACTTTCCTCAATATCTGTTTCCTGTTATCAATTGCTGCAAGAACCGAGTGGTTTGAGTTCCTTAATACCAGGTATTTATTTGGGACAGATTCAGTTTTTGATTTCTTTAAGATTGATTTTAAAGGGACTTCAAACGGGGGTTGGTAAAGTTTTTCAATTAATTCATGACTGAAATTTTCTATGGTTTCCTTGCCGCTGTATAGCTCTTCAACATTAATAATCTTATCAGTTGTATAATCTTCTGCTTTAACGCCAACAGCTTTGGCTTTCATCCTTAAATTTACATCTTTGCTGATAAGTATTACTGTATCATCCTGCTTCTTCTTTTTTATATCAAGTGCAGTGCTTAATATCCTGTGGTCAGGCGTATCTTCTTTAAATATAGACTTTATCTCATCATTTAAACCCCTGCTTAGCGCAATTGAAACTTTTCCCCTGCCTTTACCCATCGGTACGCCGCCATTGAATAAGGCAGAGCCTGTGAGGTTATCAAGTGTTCTTGCAAATTCACGCGCATTCAGGTTTATAACCTGGCTTCCGCGCTTGAAATGATCAAGCTCTTCAATTACTGTTATTGGTATTACTACATCGTGCTCCTTAAACTGACTTATGCAGGTTGAGTCATGTAATATTACGTTGGTATCTAAAACAAATGTCTTTTTCGCAGATTTAATTGTTTTCATCAAGTATCAAATATAGATTGTTGTAAATTGTAAAATAGTTATAGAAGTTGAACAGGAGATTAGCTGACTGTAACTTTCTGCAGGGTTATGTTGTATTATTTTTATAGAACTTATCAATCTTAATTACTTTACAAATATGCGCAGCATCCTTCGGATAATTAATATTTTAAAATTTATCTAATTTAATTGTAATGTAAAATATTATATATTTAATCAAAATCAACAATAATTTACATATTGCTCAGGCAAAATATTATAATTACATCATTACCCTGATAAGTATGATAACAAATATAATAATGGCTATTAGAATTACAATTTTTTGTTCTTGTCCTGTCATATTAAGCAAATATAATAGCAATTTACTTCAATAAAAATTTATTTTCTCACCTTATACATAGCAAATAAAAACATATAAGAATCATGTAATATAATTTCTAAACTTTATGCACAGCATGGTTTCAATAATTGCCCTTGTTGCAACCCGCCTGTGGCAGGTAGCAACAGCTTTATGCGAAGCATGCTCTGCACAACCCTCGTCAAGTTGCCAAACGGAGTTAATCATGTAAAATGCTTTCAAATCCCCGCATTCCACACCCACGCCAGAGGCGGGCAGGCATAGGCGGGCAAAGCGCGAGGAGGAGTTTGTCCGATCCAAAGGATGCTTTGCAAGGACTCCTTCGGAGGAAAGAAGTGTATGGTTTCGCGTAAGGAGATTTTCTCGTCCACGCAGAGTCTCCCGCTTTTTGGAACTCTGCGGATAAATTTTACCATAACGCTGAGTCCTCCTGAGGAGAGACACTGCGAAAACGATAAAATTAGTAATTCATTGTAGATCCCTGAAACGATTTCATTCGTATATATGTTTGTAATTAATAATCAAACAGATATGAAAAAAATGAGTATATTAGCAGCAATAATTTCAGTTTTTATGCTTTGGGGCTGTTCCGAAAAGCCCGGCAAGGTTGCTGTAAATCAGGAAGTTTCAAAACAAACAGATTCCACAAATATATGCGGAGAATTTAAACCGGTTATGAGTAAAGAAGAATTAAAAGATAAGCTCACTGACGAGCAATACAAAGTTACACAGGAAAAGGGGACAGAACGCCCTTTCAACAATAAGTATTGGGATAATCACGATGAAGGCAAGTATGCCTGTATAGTATGCGGACAGGAATTATTCAGCTCTGATACTAAATTTGAATCAGGTACAGGATGGCCAAGTTTTTTTAAACCTGTTACAGATACGAGCGTGAAAGAAGAAACCGATATTACTATTGGAATGTCGCGCACTGAAGTGATGTGCTCAAACTGCGGCGCTCATTTGGGTCATGTTTTTGATGACGGACCGAATCCAACTAAATTGAGGTACTGTATGAACTCAGCAGCGCTTGATTTCAAAAAAAAGTAAGTTAGTGAGTAGGTAAATAGTGAAATGTTGAAGTGGTGAAATTCAGAAATGGTGATATAGAGAATTGCTGATATTGCGAAAATAAATTTCGGAAATCTTTATAAAGATTAAAGCAGAGATACTTGAGGAAGTTCTCTGCTTTTTGTTTTACAATAAAATCTAAAAACAGATTGTAAATTTTGGATTGCATCAACTGCGTTGATGCATGCACTGAACGTGCCGGAGGCAGTCAAGCATAGTAAGTGTACTCAAAAAAAATACAATCAATTGCAAGGAACGAAGTGAACTGCCTATGGCAGTCAGGTGAAGCAATCTTGTATAAATATACTCACCAATTCAAATACCCACTATTTCACTTCTTAATCAAGCTAACTCGATATGGATGCAGCTCAGGTGTTACAATACCGCTTTTTACTGCTGGGTCATTAATCATAATTTCCTTTGCCTCATCTTCGGTATCAGCCTCAAAGATCGCGATTCCAAATTTACCTGTTAACTCAGGACCCGCCAAAATTAGCTTACCGTTATTCAGTAATTCCTGCAGGTAGCCAAAATGTTCTCCCATAATATTTGCCTCATCCTCTGTTATAGTTTCGGCAAAATTTTCTCTATGCGGCCGTATAAAATATACAAATTGCATTTCGTTATATAGATAGATTGTAAATAGTAAAAATACATTTAAGGGTTTTAATTGTCTTCTCTATTGCTGCTATAGTTTATTAAGTTACTTCAGGAAGCCTATATAAACTCCAACAAGGATTACCGTCAATATCAATATACCAAATAACAGGTAAAATTGAGTTGAGCTTTTTAATTTTGTTAAGAACAATTGATTTCTACTTTATTTTCTGATTCTGTTCTTCGGAAGCAATTTTAATTTTCAGCGAAAGCTCGCTTTCGTATGCAGGATTAAGCTCAATAGTTTTCTGCCAGTCATTAATTGCATCCTGGTAATTTTTTAGCCTGAAACTTGCAAAGCCCCTGTTGTAATAAATATCATAATTATCGGGTTCCTGTTCCAAAGCTTTAGTGTAATCAGTATGCGCATTTTTATATTCCTTTAAAGAATAATAACAGTTACCCCTGTAGAAAAAAGATTCTGATGTTTGGCTTTTTTCAAGGACTGTTGAAAAATCACTTATCGCTTTTTTGTATTCTTTAAGTTTAAACCTTGCATACCCGCGGTTATAATATGCGCTTGCATCACTTGAAAACTTTTCGAGGTATTTCGAAAAGTATATCTCGGCATCCTTATAGTTTTTACTTTCATTTGCAAGAGTACCTATTTCATAATATTTAACCGGGTCAGTATATTCTGCAATTGTTTTATCTATTCCAATGAATGCAAGTAAATCATCAACAGGAATTGCAAAATACAGACTACCATCATGCTGACCGCTTACACTTAAACCGATCAGTTCGCCCTTTGCGTTAAGCACTGCTCCGCCACTAGAGCCATCTGTAATCGGGCAGGTCATTTGAACAAGCTTAACATTATTCTCATCAGTTCTGAAGCCGCTTATTATTCCTTCTGAAATTGAATTCTCATAACCTTCCGGTGAACCTACTGCATACACTCTTTGTCCCGCTTTTAAATTACTGCTGTTACCGTATTTAATAGGGGTGAGGGTATAATCATCCGTTTTTAAAATGAGTATATCTTTTACTTCATCGTATTTTAAGATTTTAATATTTTTTATCTCTTTGGAATAATGTTTTATCTCAATTTTGCTTGCGTCTTTACAAACATGGTAATTTGTAGCCACAAGCCCGTCGTTGCTTATAATTACACCTGAGCCCTGGAAAACATTTCCTAGGTTATCGTATGCAATAACCACCACTACGGAATTATCAACTTTTTCGAAAATTTTATCGGCTGATAGTTCTTCGGTAGAAATTGGCTGCGAAATGGTTCTAACGCAAACCAATATAAATAAAAGGGGAGCTATGCTGAAAGCCTTCCCGACTTTAGTTAGGTTGAGATATTTATTAAACATGTGCCTCCGTTTGAAGAATTATAGCAAATATAATGAAAATTGTTTGTTTTTCAATAGTAAAAACAAGTAAAATTAATAATTCACCTTACGCACAACCATACACTGCTTTCCTCCGAAGGAGTCCTTGCAAAGCATCCTTTGGATCGGACAAACTCCTCCTCGCGCTTTGCCCGCCTATGGTGTGGAATGCAGGGATTGGAAAGCATATTACATGCTAAACTCTGTTTGGCAACCACCTGACGAGGGTTGTGCAGAGTCCAAAGAATTTCGCTTCGCTCAACATGCTTCGCATAAAAATGAATTCCTTGAAATTACAGAACTTCAGCTTGAATGAAAGAAAAGTATGAACGTTCAGGAATTTTTGAACGGTCACAGCGATCTGTTCAAAAAAATTAAAGTATAATAAAAATCATTTATAGACTTGACAAACCCTAAAAAACATAATATTTTTGTAAAGTTACATTTTTGAAACATTTCCCGATTAACCAATGTTTAGATTTTCTTACATTGTAGCTTCTCACTCTGCGAATTATATCCGTAAAATAAAATATTACCAAAAATGAAAATACTTATAACAGTATTTTTTACTATTATTATTTCTGTGAGTGAAACTACTACTCAATGGGAGCAAATATCTACAATCGCCAATAATGAACTACGCGCAGTTAAATTCTTTAATGAATATACTGGTATTGTTGTTGGGCAAGGCGGTATTTGGCGATCTACAAGCAGTGGTGTGAACTGGACACAAGTATTTTCAGGCATCAATTTTAATTCATTATCTTTTCCAGATAATAATAACGGTTATTCAGTTGGCGATAGTGGGAAAATATTCAGAACATTTGATAATGGACAAACATGGTCGGCTCAAATTAGCGGTATTAGTGAAAACTTGTATGGAGTATATTTTTATAATGCTTCAACGGGACATACAGTGGGACAGAATGGAAAAATTTTAAGGACGCAAAATGGCGGTTCCTTATGGACGCAACAAGTTAATTTTTCTCCAGAAGATTTATTTAGTATTAATATGTCAAATACTCAAAATGCTTTTGCTGTGGGAGGTAATAGTAATGAGGTTATAGCTGCAACAGCAAATGGAGGAAGTAATTGGTTAACAACGGGCTTTGGAGGAAATTTTCTAAAATCCGTAACATATATAAGTAATTTTAATTTAGTAGTATGCGGAGGTGTTGGAAGAATAAGAAAATCAACTAACAGTGGTGCATCATGGGATATAATTCCAAGCGGCACGACTAACCAATTGAACTGTGTAACATTTCTTGATGGTATTAATGGTTACATTTGCGGCAATCAAGGAACGATTTTAAAAAGCACAAATAGCGGTAGTAACTGGTTAGCTCTATTCTCATCAACAAGCGTAAACTTAAAAAGCCTTTCTTTTATTAATGCAAATACTGGTTGGGCAGTAGGAAGCAATGGAGTAGTACTAAGAACTGGCATACCTGTAGGTATTAGTTATGGTGAAGTTTTACCAAATGAATTTAAAGTATATCAAAACTACCCAAATCCATTTAATAACTCTACAATGATTGAATTTGACATACCTAGTTATGATAGATATTCAATTTATCTCTATAACATCTTAGGTGAATTAGTTTCTACTATTCTTGACAATAATTTAACAGTTGGTAGATATAAATTTAGTTTAAATACTCAATATTTGGCAAGTGGTTTATATATTGTAAAATTCAATTTCAAAAATAATATTAGAATTTTAAAAATAATTTTAGCTAAATAGTATGAAGAAAAATAAGAAAACAGTTTTTTATCAAGTGTTAGGTATTATGATTTTGGTCTTGATTTCTTTAAGTTCAATACAAGCATGTGGTGGTGATACACCTAAAGGACAAAGACCAGATACATCAGAAAATCATGGAAACGCCTATGCTAAAATTAAGGCAATATTCCCAAGGCAGTTACCTTCAGGCGGACTATTTACCGTTACCGTAAAAGCTGGTTTTTTTAACCTTTCATCTGCACCAGCAAGCATCATTATAAAAAAATACTTAGGAGATACGTGTTTAGCAAAGTATGATTATGCATTTACAGTAAATAATAATGTTCCGAAAGAATTGTCTTATAATACTTTTGAGTTTAATTCGAATTGTTCGAATCCAGGTTATCAATATAGAATTAAATTTTATTTAAATAATCTAGATTCCTTATTTTCAATAGATTATATTTCGTGGGGAAGTTTAAATCAAAATTTATTGGAGCCAGGATTAGTTTTTCGCAGAATGACATCAAACCCTACTTTGGAGTATGAAAATATTTTTACTTCTATAGGGAAAACTTTTAACAATTCTTCAGATGATTCCAATCTAGTCCATGTTTTGCCAGATTTCTGGAAAGGCGGAAATCCATATTCACCAGATTCAAGTTTTGTCATTACTGATAATAGAGTACTTTATTTGTTAGTAAAACTTAGAAACTATTGTAAAGCATATCGTCCCACTGATACAACCAATTTTCCGTACTATTTGTGTTATGCAGATACATTTCATTTTTATGACCCACTAATTGCGACAAATAATTATAATGTTTTGGGGATTAGCATGAATAGAAAGTTCGGTTTATACAACGACACGTTATTCCATGATACTTCATATAATTTTAGCTATATATTCAGAAGAAACATACGGAAAGCATATCCGGGTATAACGTTTCAAAGTGCATATAATCAGGTTGCGGTTCACGAATTGCTACATCAAATGGGAAATATTTACGGTGGACATGAAAATCACACTGGAACATATTGGAGACGTTGTGCTTTAAATTCCTCTGATATTTTTTATAACACTTCATTTCAACAATTAACCGAATTTTACAGAGTATGCGATATTCACATAAATCAATTAAGAGAAAATCTTGGGGGAGCAAACTTAAATACTATTGGGGGATTTGATGAGAAAGGAAAAGCACATAAAAATAATGATAGGGATGGTTTAACTTTTGATATTGAAGCAAGGAAACAAACATATAAGTTATTCGAACCTGTTGTAGTTAAGGCAAAAGTAATAAATAATTCAAAAGATACTCTTAAGTTTTTTGATGAATTCAATGAGCAAATTAGTGATATGGATATAATTACCATAGATGAAAATCAACAAAAGTATAATAATAATTTTTTAGGTGAAGTATTCACACGTAGCTATAAAAATCCAAAAATATTAATACATCCATTTGAAACATTATATGTAGCAATGAAAGTCAATAACTGGGGAAAAGGTATACAATTGTTTGAAGAAGATGAGCATAAAATGCTAGTTCCCCAAAAAGACAATGATTCATATTTTGGACAATTTGGATATTTCCCAATTGGTACATATAAACTTCATATGGAATTACCCAGGTTTGGACATTTTAAATCAAATGAAATAAATTTCGAAGTTGCAGAACTTACACTTGATGACAAAGAATTATTGAAATTATTAAAAGATAATAAAGCAGATAACGCAATTAGCACATACCCAAACAATAGTTTTATAGAACATATATTTGCAGATCAAATATATGGTTCAATTCGTCATTTTGATTTAGATAAACCGACAAGTAGTGAAAAAGAACAAATGAAGCAGTTATTTGTTAAGTTTTTTGAGCTATTTCCACAATCATTTTACTTGTATAAGACTAACTTTCTATATTCTCTTATGAAGTCAGTTCAGGTTAATAATGAAAGTTTCAGTAGAATCAAAACAAAAATAAAAGAGGTGCTTAAAAATACTTCAGTAACAAAGTATTTACAAAATTCTATTCAGGTACGACAGATGAAAAAAGTTTTAAACAAATAACCACAAAAAATTTTATAGTATGAAAAATAAAATAGTGTTTCTGTTAGTGATATTCATTCTCATCAGCAATTTTTATAATGTATTTGCTCAAAAGCAAGTAATTTTGAATGAAGATTTAATGAATTTGAAAAAATTGGATTTACCGCTTAATTTACAAGTATTAATGTTTACCGAATATATGATGAAATATTATGACAATTCATTTAAGTACATTAACGAAATACGGATTGGTCAATACAAACTTACCCGTTATAAAAGTTCTGCATCCGATCAATTTTATTTAGAAATATTGGATACTAAAGGCATTACAATAGATAAAATTAATGTTCCATTTAAAATATCCAAGGAAAATAAAATCGAATTAACATTCGAGAATTTTGACTTTAAAAAATTTACACTACCTGTAAACTCATATCCATTTGAAAGAAAAAATTCATCAGTGATAGGTGATGCTACTCTCATTATAAGGGATTCTATTATAGCTGATAGGATTATCTTAAATAATGAAAATATAGACCCTAAGTATAGGCATATTCTAAATAGGTCATTTACGCGACATTATATCGTAAATCAAGACAACAACGAATTTGATTTGTATAGAAACTGTATAGCAGGCAGAATTGTACCTTTTGGGGATGGGGACAGTTCAAAAATTATTACAATAGACAATGAATATCATAGTCTTATTTTTTTTGATAAAAGAGTGGCTTATACTTCTAATACTCCAGTAAATGGTGTTTTTGGGAGATATGGAGAAGGAAAAGGACAATTCATGAATCCTACTTGTTTAACTATAGGTAGAGAATTCGAAAGCGATGAATATCTTGTGTTTCCTGTCTATATAGCTGACCAATATAATCTAAGGATTATCAGAGTGGATTTTTGGGTTAACCAATTAAATCCTGTTGTTTCATTTTTCAATGGAGACTCTTTTACTTCAATAAATGATACGGTAAATTTTCCCTATGATGTTTCATATTTTAAAAGCTCAAGTTTAACCTTCACAGATAAATTGTGGGCTTCGGAAACAAGCGAAATAAAGCCGACATTGAGATGTTTTGAATTAAATGGGTCTACGGTTCAAAAAGTTGTAGGATACAAAGATTCAGCTACAGGAGTAGTTTATCCATTTGAAGAAGGTACCCATTCGAGACTTGCTATATATAATAATTACTTTACTGCATTATCATTTGTCGATAATATGAGGAATGTGCTAGTTTCTTGTAAATTGAAACCCGATGGTACTGCAACTATTGAAAGATATGACGCGTACGATTATGTAATAGAAGCCCATGATTTGTTGCGGTTCCCATCAGACTATAAGATAAATTCAGTTTCATTTCAGAAGACGTCTGCTCTTTCATCGGGTTGGCCCTATGTGTGGGTTACATCAGGTCAAAATCCTCCTTTTACAAGTTCTGTATCTGCGATGCACCTTTTAAAAATGAATTCAAGAGCACATACTCAATATATAGGTAGCACCGAAACTCCTTTTAATTCAGAAAGTGCTTTTACGAATTTATTAAATACAATGGTTACTGATGATTTTTTTGATTTATATACGATAGAGGATTGGAATGATTCTTATGGAATAAGGAAATATTACCCTTTTGCAAGTATTCATTCAGATACGTTATTCAATTATTGCAGTGATAGTGTGGATCAAATGAAGTTTAAAGGAGTATTTACTAATGACTGTTTTGTTAAATTGACTGCTGAAAGGAAAGAAGGCGATACTTGGCAAGCAGTTAAATTTAGAAATGTTACCAACGCTCAATATACCGACGAGAATTTTACAGCAATAAAATTTCAATTAGCAGGCTGGAATAGAGCGGACAAAGATTTATATATTGATATAAAATTAGACTTGCCATTAAAAGATTATGCTTTAGGTGGAAAAGTAAGATTACATATGAAAATTTTCCCAGAGTATATAAACCCATTTACAAGCAATACAGATTATTCAAGTAGAAACTATGAAATTGAAATAAAAAAATCCTGCCTTCCAAAACCAGGAGGATGTCCATTTTTATACGTAAAAGATGAAAACTATAATTATGTACCTGATAATAACCTGCTGCATAGAATGGAATTTTCAGAACCTTCTGTGAATATAACAGATAAATATAAGTTGAGAATAGCTCCTCAAATTAATAACAACCAATTTGAATTATATCTTGTTGAGAACGAAAATGATTTTGCTTTTATTGACCAGGTAAAAGTATATGCTGTTGATTACTCATCAAATAAAAAAATGGGAATTACTGAGGATAATAAAATAGTAATTTTTGATTCGGTTTCTGTGTTAGCAAGCGATAGTGTTATATTAGGAGATTTAAACATTACTTCAAATGTAAACTATTTTAATCCAAGCAGTAATTTAACTAATGGTTTTGTAAACGATAGTCTATATGCTCATTTCTCATATCCCGATAAGAAGAATATCAAAAAATATATCCAAAACAGCGAAATGAAATCTACGAATAACAATAGGGAAAAACGGGCGAAAAGCATTGAGACTACTAAAAACATTCCTGCTGTAAACTTACCCATTGGCTTTATCACAAACTTGCGCAACCTTGCTACTCCAAATCAAACTATTAAAGATACCGCAGGATATTTAACAGCCACATCAATATTCTCTAATACTGTATCTAAAGTGTTTGCACGCAGAGAGTTGGAATCAGTTGTAATATTGCCGTTATTCAATGATACTGATAGAGTAGATCATTTAAATATCAAATGGCAGAGTGATTTCAGAATGAAATATCTTGGAATTGCTACTCTTGATTATACCAACTATGTCATTAATGGCGTGAATTTAAAAGAAGGACTTTTAATAGACACTATTCAGGAAAATCCGATAACTTCATATTTAACTGAAATAGACGGTAATTACTGTGAGCTTAACTCATCTGGATTTATCAAAATGTCTTTTGAGCAGTCAGGTTTGCCCTCTCTGCCGGAAGATTATAAAAGGGAATATGTTATAGAAGTTACCGGCAATTATATTAATGGAGATAGCAGAACCAGTTCTAAAAAAGCAATAGATGAACTACCGTTGAAGTTCAGTTTATCTCAAAATTATCCTAACCCGTTCAATCCAACAACAAAAATTAATTATGAATTACCTAGAAATGCACAAGTTAATTTAGTTATCTATGATATTCTTGGTCGAGAAGTTATAAGACTTGTTAATAATGATTTTAAACAAGCCGGAAGATATACAGTTGAATTTAACGGGCAGAATTTTGCTTCGGGTGTCTATTTCTATCGAATTGAAGCTGGTACTTTTGTACAGGCAAAGAAGATGGTTTTGATAAAGTGATGTAATCACTTTTCGAAATCCGCCTATGGAGGATTGGTGAAATAAATAATTCTTATTTCATTTCAATTATTTTTTCTATAAGCCACACCCTGGCAACAGTAGTCCTGTTTTCATCAAGTTTTTTCATTAATAACTTAAGTTCAGGTTTTTGCTTTTTATCAAGCTTCATTAAGTTTGTAACGTAATTCAGAAAAAGTATATACCTGTCATAATGTATAGAAAGCATTTCTTTATGCCTCTTTAAGTAATGTTTAGCAGCATCAACTACTGCTTCAAGCGATTCTATTTCGCCAAGCTCATAATATGCCTTTATAAGTGTTTCTTTAGACTTCAGGTAAAAATAGGTGAATTTATAACCAACTTTGTTCAGATAACCGATGCATTCTTTATATTTATTTAAATGGAAAGCAATCAGAGCGGATGAAAGATTTATAGTATCACGCTTTACTTCACTTGCAATATTGCTTTTATAAGTTTCAAAGAAATGCTCAACCCATTTGAACTGCTTCATATTCAATCCGCAGATTATTACTCCAATGAAATCAGTATATTGCAGGTTTTTGTTCTTCGTATAAAATCCGGTTTTTTCAAAGTTAGTATGAATTTTATAAAGCTCATTAACAAATTTATCTTTGCCTAATGCTATTTTATTAACGCAGTAATTTGATAGTGAGTAGTAAACCTGTTCCAGCTCTTCTTCATTATACCTGGCAATATTATGTAAAACATGTTTTTCAAGGTCATTGAAGTGTTTAGTACTTTCGGGCTCTAGCACCATCATTAAAATTTTGTATTCTGAATATATTATAGGGTGATCTTTTTCTATGTCGTCAATATTCTTCTCAATGTATTTCAGAATATTCTCTACAGCCCAATAACTTTTATATATGCTTATCCCTGAAAGAATCCTTCTGCTTATGACGGTGTTAAGAACTTTAAGCTTTGTTACAATGAATAAATGGTCAGCGTTTTTTGACATTTCAAGGTAGCTTTTATCAAGGTCAAGATCAAGATCTTCCCCACGATAGTTTAGTGCTATTTCATTAAATGTGAACTCGTTGTAATAGTAATCTGTATTCCGGTTAAAATCCTTCTGCTGAATTTCCGAAATCTCCTTAGATACCATATCAAATGTTTTTAATATATTCCTGTCTCTTAGCGATCTCAGCAGAAAAGTTTTCCCCTCTATAACATTACTATTTAATTCTTCAAGTATGAGAAATTCTTCTAAAAGTGCAGTGAATCTGCTTATTAATGTCCTAACATTCGGTTCTTTATCGCTTTTGCCATTAAAAATTCCTTTTGCGATTTTATCATTAGTAATTATGTTAGCATCAAAATCTTCATGATTAAAATTAATAAGCTCATATAGCTGAACTATCTTACGGCTTTTATTGTGGTAGGGTGAATTGATGAATTCCCCGAATTTTTTGAATTCTACAGGGCTAATGCCCTTAACCAACTCAGTAAGTTTCGATTCTCGCATAATTTTAGGGTTTTATTATATATTTTTGGTTTAACAAAAGATTTTTTGTGTCCTTTAGTAATTGCTCAATCTATGCAAAAATAAGTAAATTATGCATAGAAGCATCTTACTAATATTCAGAATTTCTTTTAACAAAACCATTTAAAAATCTTTGCATATTCTTGCAATATATGCTATTTTTACATTGAGAATTTAATATAAATTTAAATCAATTAATCATGAGAAAAAAAGTCCTTTTAACCGCCCTTGGTTTAATAATGCTCGTGGCAACCTCTATCTCAGGTGAGCATAAGAATAAATTTTATCAACAGAATGATAATTTAACAGCAAGGAGTATTTTTTTACAGAGTGGAAATATAAATACGGTTTTCAGAAATGATGGATACTTTAATTATGATAAAGTAACTTTCACAAGCGGCGAAGCAGGTATGATTTGGCCTGTCCAAGCTACACAAAGATTAACTGTTGTTTATACTACCGGTATATGGATAGGAGCTAAAGTGGTTCTTCCCAATAATCAGAAAGAATTAAGATTGGCTGCATCTTTTTATAATACACATTACTCACCCGGGAATATCCCTGTTAATGGGCAAATTCCCCCTGTATCTGTTTGCAATGACCCTGCTTTTAACGGATACCTTGTAAGTGTAACTGACCAAACATTAGTAAATGGTGGTGTAAGAACTAAAATTGCAGCAGGAAGAACTTATACTTTCAATTATTCATCGTGGAGTGCTTGGCCTGTTAATCTTGGTGCGCCTTATGTTGAAGTAAATGGAATACCCGGATATCAGCCCGGATGGAATGCTGATAGACCCGGTATTGGATTTGGAACTGCAAGACCTTCTGAAATGATATTTACTGTATTTATGGATTATACTAATTGTACAAATAATATTCATACGTCTGAACCTGGCCTTCCCGGTGGCTCATTACCAATTGGTGTTGAAGTTCAGCATCTTGCTTATGCTTTTGATGTTGATGGTTTTAGAGATTCATATTTTGTAAGATATAAAATAATTAATAAAAGCGGTAAAGCCTGGGATAGCACTTATTTTTCGTTAGTCAATGACGCAGATTTAGGAGGTGCATTCGATGATGCAGTTGGCTGTGATAGCTCAAGAAACTTAGCTTTTACTTATAATTTTACTAATAATGATCAGGAATATGGCGCAGCACCCCCCGCCGTTGGCTATAGGTTATTGCAGGGACCTATTGTTTATACAGGTATAAATACTGATACTGTAAAACTTCCATGCAGTTCTATTACTGGATATAAAATGATTATGATGACTGGACATAATTATTTTGTAAATGGAGGGGATCCTTGTATCGGTGGCCCTGATAATTATACTAAAGCATACAACTTTATGAAAGGTTTAAATGGATGCGGACAACCAATCATAAATCCATTAACTGGCTTGCATACAAAATTTGCATATTCTGGAGGAGTATGCGGTAGTGGATGGAAAGATCCCGTACAGAATGATAAAAGAAATATTATTAACAGCGGTCCTTTTAATATGAATTCTGGGGATACACAGGTAGTAGTTTATGCATATAATGTTTCAAGGAGCTCAAGCAATATTCAGAGTGTGTGTGCTGTATTAGCCAACACTGATTATCTGAAAAATTATTATTACAATTGTTTTAATTTAATTGGGATCAATCCAATAGGCTCAACTATTCCTGAACAATATTCGCTTTTGCAAAATTATCCTAATCCTTTCAATCCCGCAACAAATATTGTTTTTGAATTGCCAAAACAGGGATTTGTAAAGATTACTGTATATGATGCATTAGGCAGGGAAGTGAAAGTGCTTGTTAACCAGCAAATGACTGCAGGTAAATTTAATGTTGACTGGAATGCTGCTGACTACCCAAGTGGTGTTTATTTTTACAGACTTGAAGCCGGTACTTTTATCGACACTAAGAAAATGGTTCTTGTTAAATAATTTTACTTTGATTTACTGAAATGTTCTTTAATAACTCACCTAACGCATAGCAAAACAAGCGGGGGCAGACAACCTTTCTAAACTTTGTTCAGCAAGGCACAGCCCCAACAACTGGAGAAATTTTTGCGAGGCGCTTTTTGCCGAAGCAATCTTATCAATAATTTAATAAATGTATGAGATTGCTTACAGCCGCCTATGGTGTGGGTAGCCACAGGCGGGTGGAAAGTAGTATATGGTTTTGCGTAAGGTGAGTTAATAAAAGTTTTATTGAATTAAAGGTGTTTACCAAGTTCTTACTGAATTATTTTAGCCGGGGTTAGAGGCTCGCTTTGGGTTCGGCGTCAACGGAGGTAATACAAGAAGCAGCTATAACCCCGGTTTAGTTTTAAACAGTCTGAAAATATTTGTTAGATTTTAAAAGTGTTTCTGCTTAATCAGCGCAGCAGCCTCTGTCTTGATAAATTGTTCTCTTTCGAAGGGCGGGAGAAGCAATTACGGTCACTGCAGGTCAGGTTGCTGTGCTTCGTTTATAATGCACCTCTTAATCCATAGCTATTTTTTCCATTTCTTGTGTTGAATTAAGGTATCTTTTATATAAAAGATAGCTTTTTTATTATATACTGCTGATATTGCTTAATTTGCTAATTACCTAAAATAGCTACTAATTTATCTTGACAACATATTAAATTTATGCTATATTGCAGTAGTTTAAAACTACAGCAATATTGAATAAAGAACTATTAATAGAAAGACTCAAATCATTAGGATTCAAGGAATATGAATCCAAAGTACTTATTGTATTGCTTAGTGGCAGCCCTATGAGCGCTTCTGAAATTGCTAAGGAAGCTAAAATAATACGTAACTCCATTTATGACATATTGAAATCTTTTGTTAGCAAGGGATATTGTAACGAAATTGAAACCAATACAATTTTAAATTACCAAATAATTGACCCTGCAATAATACTTGATAAAATTGCCAGTGATTATAAACGAAATTACAATACAAGAGTTGAAAGCCTTAACGAAACATTTGGCGAGCTTCAGCAGATATACAAAACTGAATCAACAAAGATTGAAGGACCTGATAGGAATATTCAGTTAATACGCGGCTTTAATAAGCATCGTGTTGCAAGGTATATTGAGCTTGTAAACAGCTCAACCAAAGAAATACTTGGTATGTACAGCCCGCGCAGAGTTGTAGTTGAAGAGCTTAGCCGCGATGCACAGAAATTCATTAAAAGCGGCGGAGTGATAAGCTCTATTTACCAACTGAGTGATGATAGCGTACTTAATGATGAACTTATCAAAGCCTGTGAGCTTTTCCAAAAGGGTGGAGAGCAGGTAAGACTCGCTAAATTCAAGTTACCTAATATATCTGTATTTGATTCTGAAAATGTTTTCATAAACCTTTCAGCAGATAAAAATGTACCTAAGCATAAACAGGCAGATCTAATAATTAAGAATACTGATTATGCAGGACACATGAGGGATTTATTTTTGCACTACTGGGAGCAGGCATTGACAATTGAATACTATAAAAAAGAAAATAAATAAATATATACAGCCATGGATTTTAAAATAAAATTTTCATTACCCGGAATAATCAGCTTATTTTTCATATTCGTACTGTTATTATTGATTATATAGCTGAAAATCCGCTAAAAATGAGGAAATATAGATAATGTTAGTGAACGGTTTACAGGGCATTCAGATCCTGATAGTTATGATAATAATTTTTATACTGTTAATATTGTAAATTACTGTTAAATTACATATGAATTGATAAATCCATTAAATTGACGGATTTTACTTTTCTAAAAAGAAACAAATTTTTGTGAGATTTAATTATGAACAAAAAAAACATAAATATTATATACGGATTAATAGTAGCCGTTATATTTACTATGACTGGCAGCCTCACTGCGCAAAACGGCTGGTATCCTTTGCAATCAGGCACTGAAAGTATTCTTAAATCAGTTTGCTTCGTTGATACTAACATTGGTTTTATCTCTGGTAACGGCATTATACTTAAAACGTTAAATGGAGGAACAAACTGGCTTGTTATATCTACTGCATTCAGCGGTTCATCAATCTATTTTAACAACCTCCTGACAGGTTATATCTGTGAAGGTACAATTTTTAAAACAACTGATGGAGGAGTAAGCTGGAATGACCTTAACCAATCAGCATTGCTTGCAATTAACTTTGCAGATAATAATGTTGGTTTTGCTGTCGGTTATAACAGCAAAATAGTTAAAACTACAGATTCGGGTACAAGCTGGGAACTTCAGTTCATAAGTATGTACGGTAATAAACTTAATTCTGTATATTTCATAAACCAGAATACAGGATACATTGCAGGCGGAAAGATGTCGGCTCCTTATAGTGGAGTTATTTATAAAACTATTAATGGCGGCGTTTCATGGTACGAAGTATCTCCTTCAACTGCTGATATTGATTTTAGAAGTATCAACTTCCCGACAATTGATGTAGGATATGTTGTGGGTGGTTACGAATTTGCTTCCTCCGGAGTTATCTATAAAACTTCTAATGCTGGTGAAACTTGGGTACAGCAGGGGATAGTGAATAAAGATCTCAATTCAATTCATTTTAAAGATGCGCTAACCGGTTATACAGTTGGTGAAGACGGAATAATTTTAAGAACAACAGACGGAAGTGCTATATGGAACTCGCAGGTATCAAGCACCGAAATAGAACTCAATTCTGTTTATTTCATTCATAATAATTTAGGGTTTACTGTTGGAGCTTCGGGTTCTGTTCAGAAAACAATTAATGGCGGTGTTTTCGGTCCGCCCTTTGCTGTTGCAGGAAGAGTTACGTTTCCTAACGGACAGCCCGTTACACGTGGTATAGTAAAAGCATTAAGATATGACCCGGTTTTGAATATTGTAAGAGTAGTTGATACTGCTCGTATTCAGTCAAATGGTGATTATATTTTAAGAAACCTGTCAATAGACAGCACTGATATAATGGCTTATCCAGATGATGAAGATATAGATGCTATGCCACCTCAGTTTGTGCCTACATATTTTGCCGGTTCAAATAACGGGACAATTAACTGGACTGCTTCAAGGACATTATATACAAATAATAATTTATTCAATATTAATTTTAAAGTTTTCAACATTATAGGTACTGGAGGCAGTTCGTTCATAAGTGGCGGCGTTTATGTGGCTCCTCCTCAATCAGGCGGATTGCAAAACGCAATTGTCTATGCAATGAATGGTAGTGAATTTAAAGGTTTTAGTGTCTCTCGCAGTGGAGGACCTTATGATATTAATAATATTACTCAGGGCACTTACAGGGTAATTTGCGATAGGTTTGGTTACTTTGCTGCTGAAAAAAATGTGGTTGTCGGAAGCGTAAGTCCGGATACAATTAATTTCTATATGACAAGAATTGGACCTATTGGGATAGAGCCTATAAGCGGTATAATTCCAAAATCGTTTAATTTAAGCCAGAACTATCCAAATCCGTTCAATCCGAATACGAAAATTAATGTTGATTTACCAAAGAGTACATTTGTAAAGGTCGCAGTTTACGATATGCTTGGAAGAGAAATTGAAGTTTTGGTTTATAGCCAATTAAATGCAGGTAGTTACATAGTTGATTGGAATGCAGCAAAATATGCTAGCGGA
>JAYTUN010000045.1:0-33859 GCA_043744495.1 Ignavibacteria bacterium | reverse complement strand
ATTTAACTTCATTCATTAAAAGACTCTTAAATCGAGAAATATATAACCCTTATGAATTTAAAGAAGTTGTCGGTTTACTGTCGTGTACTTAGTTAAATACTATAGCTAAAAAAATTATATGGCAATTTTAATTATATTTTCATAATTTTGCATTCTGTATTAAAAAAACTGAATGAAAAAATTTCTACTTGACTACGGCATCAAGGTACGGCTGCCGATAATCCTTTTTGTTGCTGTCGCTTCATTTGCTATAACCTACTATATTACTTACGCTGAACGCACAGGTATTGGATACCAGCCCGAGCAGCCTATAGCATTTTCGCATAAGCTGCATTCAGGCGATATGGGCATTGACTGCCAGTATTGCCACGTAGGTGTTGAAAAATCAATGGTCGCCAGCGTTCCTTCGGTGAATGTCTGTATGGGATGCCATACTGTCGCAAGGAAAGACCAGCCTGAGATCCAGAAACTAACACAATATTACAACGAAAATAAACCGCTCCCGTGGAAGAGAATCCACAGGGTGCCTGATTTTGCATATTTTAATCACAGCGTTCATGTGAATAAGGGCATTACTTGCCAGGATTGCCACGGGCAGGTTCAGGCTATGGATACACTAATTAACAACAAGTATAAATCAACCGGACAGGTAAGCTCATTTACAATGGGTGCCTGCTTAGATTGTCACCGCACAGCGCATGATAAATTCCCGACTCTTCCAAACCTGAACAAAGGACCGGAAAATTGCTCGGCGTGTCATAGATAGCAAAAAGGCAAAAGTAAAAAGGCAGAAATAAAAAAGAATATCTAATATAGTATAGAAATTATTCCAGATGAATCCGAATAGTACAAGTAATTCAAACAGCATCAAAAATTCAGGCAGCAAAAAGATAAAACGCAGAAATTTCTTTATGTATCTTGGTGCGGGTGCTTTGGGAGCGCTAGCGTTAAGGAATCTTCCATTTAAGCTGTTTCAGCAGAAGATAAAAGCTGAGGCAAGCATAAAGGTTAAGGAAAATCCCTACGCAGTAAAACGTGATATGAGCAAACGAGAAATGAGCAAAAATGGAAAGAGCAGTACAGATACAGGAGCGAAAGGAAAGATGAATGGATAGTAAGGATGAAATGGAAGATAACAAAAAACCTTTAAACAATAATTTTGATAATAACGCTGATGATACACCTAAAGATAGCGGTTACTGGCGCAGTTTTAGCGAATTATACAAAGACCCTTCATTTAATAAAGCGGTAAAGAATGAATTTGCACCCGAAGCCCTGCAGAAACCGGATGTTAAGAATATGTCGGCAGTTACAAGGAGAAGGTTCCTTGCGCTGATGGGAGCATCAGCGGCATTTGCCGCAGCGGGCTGTAATAATTTCCAGGATAAAGGAACCATAGTTCCATACAACCAGAAACCGGAAGAAGTAACTCTTGGCTTACCCAATTTTTACGCATCAACATGTACGGGCTGTACAAACGCATGCGGAATTTTAGTAAAAACGCGTGAAGGCCGTCCGATAAAAGTTGATGGTAATCCAGATCACCCGGTAAACAAAGGAAAAATTTGCACCAAGGGCCAGGCAAGCGTTATGAATCTATATAACCCTGAGCGTTTAAGAGAGCCAATGATGAACAAATCACAGGTTAACTGGGCAGATGTAAACAAGAACGTCACGGCAGCGTTTACATCGGCAAATTCATCCGGGAAAGAAATTGCAATTGTAACAAATACTATACTTTCACCAACTCTTAAGAAATTAATTGATGAGTTCAAAGTAACATACCCAACTACTAAAGTATATTCATACGAAGTTATAAATGATACTGCGCGGCAAAACGCATGGCAGAAATCTTATGGCAAAAGATCCATGCCAGTATTACAGCTTGATAAAGCAAAGATAATACTTGCGCTTGAGTCAGACTTCCTTGGCAATGACAGCAATCAGATTGAATACACTAGACTGTTTACACAGAATCGTGATGTAATGAGCAAGAATGAATTCAACAGGCTTTATGCTGTTGAAGGTGCTGTTACAATTACCGGAATGAATGCTGATTACAGGCTTCGCTTAAAAACTGATGCTATTGAAGAGCTTGTAATGTGCCTGTTAAATGAATTTGTTGGAAAGAAAAAATTATCGGGCTTTGCGCTTGATTCACGTGTTACGACAATATTCTCATCATACGACCTGAAACAGTTTGCTGGAAAATATAAGATTGATGAAAAAGTTCTAAATCATTTAGTTGATGACCTTGCAAAGAACCAGGGCGAAGCAATTGTACTTGGCGGCGATAAGCTGCCGGAATCAACACACATAGCAATTAACCTGCTGAACGATGTACTCGGAAACAATAAGATTTACTCTACAGAAATGGATAATTTGGAGTTGATGCCGCTATCAACTCCTGCTGAAATAGATAACCTTGTACAGGGTATGTCCACCGGAAAAATTGCAGCGGTAATTCATTTTGATACGAATCCTGTTTACAATCTTTCACCGGAATATAAATATGAGGAATCTGTAAAGAAGGTTCCATTGAATATTACTCTAACTGAGCAGGTAACAGAAACTTCAGAAATATCAAATTACGTGCTGCCTATCAACAACCAGCTTGAATCTTGGAATGACTTCAAGACGAGGACAGGATTTTACAGTATGCAGCAGCCGATAATTGCTCCGTTATATAACACAAGGCAGAAAGAAGCAATTTTACTTAGCTGGAAAGATACAAAGGAATACAACGAAACATTATACAGAGATTATTTAATATCGAACTGGGAAAAAACATTATACCCGACAATAGCAATAGGATTGGCAACCCCTTTCAAGAAATTCTGGAATTCCATACTACACGATGGCGTGGTATTCTTAAAAGAAAAACCCGAAGCAGCAGGCGGCGCATTTTCGGTGGACGCATTTGCATCATCAACAAGGATGAAAGCATCAAGTGATTTTGTTGTAATGCTTCAAGCCAACAACAGTGTTGGAGACGGACGCTTTGCATCAAATGGATGGCTGCAGGAACTACCGAATCCCGTAACAAAAATTGTGTGGGATAATTATGCAGCAATATCGGTGCTCTCAGCCAGCGAGCTTGGCGTTGATTCAAATGATACTATAGATATTACAATAGGCTCAAGGAAGCAAACCTTTCCTGTATTTGTTCAGCCCGGACTTGCAGATAAGACAATAGAAATTTCGCTTGGTTACGGAAGAACAGCAGCAGGGGTTATTGGCACGGGAATTGGCGTTAATCCAAATGTGCTGATTGCAAAGGCTCCCGTTTTAAATGACAGATTATATAATAACGCTCAGGTTGCCAAAGCAGGCGGAAAGTATGAGCTAATTTCAACACAGGAACACTACGCTATTGATAGCGACCCGTTATTAAAAGATATTCAGTTTAGAAGAGGAATAATAAGACAGGGCACAGTAGAAGAATATAAGAAGAACCCACGTTTCCTGAAAGAGGAAAAAACCAAACTAAGCATGGAGCCTATAAACACCCCGCCCGTTTATGACAGGGAAGGATTTACAGGCTATAAATGGGGAATGGCAATTGACCTGAATAAATGCACAGGATGCGGTGCATGTGTAACGGCATGCAATGTTGAAAATAATATTCCCATAGTTGGCAAAGACCAGGTTAAGGCTAACCGTGAAATGATGTGGATAAGAATTGACAGGTATTATTACGGAACTCCAAATGCGCCTTCGGCGAATTTCCAACCGATGCTATGCCAGCACTGCGATTACGCACCCTGCGAAAATGTTTGTCCCGTTTCAGCAACAACTCACAGCGAAGACGGGCTGAACACAATGACTTATAACAGGTGCGTGGGCACAAGGTACTGTGCAAACAACTGTCCATACAAAGTAAGAAGGTACAACTATTTTGATTTCAGGGACCGTTTTGGTGATGGCGTTCAATATGCCGAGCCAATGGAGCTTATGGCAAATCCTGAAGTAACAGTACGCTCGCGTGGTGTGATGGAAAAATGTACATTTTGCGTGCAGAGGATTATGAAGGAAAGACAGGAAGCAATTCAGGAAAACCGCGGAGTAATAGGAAGCAACGTAAAAACTGCTTGTCAGGAAGCATGTCCGGCTTACGCTATAACATTTGGCAATATTAATGATAAGGAATCAGAAATAGCAAAATACAGAACACATGAGCTTGGATACAGTGTACTTGAAGAAATAAAAGTTCTGCCAAATGTAACATATATGGCGAAGTTAAGGAACATATACGAGCCGATGCATACATTAGAGACGAAGAAAGAAAATAAAACCGAAGATAAAAAATCAGACGAGAAAAAGAAGGAAGAGTATAAATAAGTGGTGTCCCGCCAAGGCGGTCCGAAGGACTTAATCAGGATTTCGCCTTCGGCTCAAAATGAATTGAGTGATTGAGTAGGTAAGTTGATAAGTGGGTTACAATTATCAAAGTAAAAATATGATTTTTAATTATAGAAATAAGTTAATATAATGAGTCTTGACGCAACATACACACGAGAGCTTCCGTTAGTTGAAGGAAAATCTTCGTTCAAGGAAATTGATGATGTAATTGCCAGGCCAACTGAGACTAAGCCGAATTTTAAATGGTATGTTGCTATTGGTATAAGCACAACAGCTTTACTCATAGGAGCTGTTTGTCTTGGTTTGACATTTTGGTACGGCATAGGTTTATGGGGTAACAATCAGCCTGTAGGTTGGGCTTTTGATATTATAAACTTTGTGTTCTGGATAGGTATCGGTCACGCTGGAACGCTTATTTCAGCGATATTATTTCTGTTCCGCCAGAAGTGGAGAACAGGTATCGCTCGCTTTGCAGAAGCTATGACAATTTTTGCGGTAATGACAGCTGGTATTTTTCCGGCTATTCATACAGGCCGTCCATGGCTTGATGGGTATTTATTTCCATACCCTAACCAGCACGGTTTGTGGGTAAACTTTACATCACCTTTAGTTTGGGATGTGTTTGCAGTATCAACATATTTTATAGTATCATTTATTTTCTTTTATATAGGTTTGATACCTGACTTAGCAACACTTCGTGATAGAACTACAAGTGGAATTAAAAAAGCAATATATACAACACTCAGCTTAGGGTGGAGAGGTTCTAACCGCCACTGGCAGCATTACGAAAGAGTTTATTTAATACTTGCGGGTTTATCAACACCGCTTGTACTTTCAGTGCATACTATTGTGAGCTTTGACTTTGCTGTATCGGTAATACCGGGATGGCATTCAACTATATTCCCACCATACTTTGTTGCAGGCGCAATTTTTTCAGGATTTGGTATGGTATCAACCGTGCTTATAATAGTGCGCAAGGTATTTGATATGGAGCATATTATTACAATTAATACCCTAGAGAAGATGAATAAAATACTTCTCGCTACCGGTATAATTGTTGGATATGCTTATGCTATGGAGTTCTTTATTGCATGGTACAGCGGGAATCCGATAGAGCAATTTACATTCATTAACAGGGCATTTGGTCCTTATGCCTGGGCATACTGGATAATGTTCAGCTGCAATGTATTTTTCCCGCAGCTATTTTGGTTCAAAAAAATAAGAAGGAACATTCCCATAACATTTGTGCTGGTGCTGCTTGTAAATGTTGGTATGTGGTTTGAAAGATATGTAATAATAGTAACATCATTAACCCGCGATTACCTTCCTTCAAGCTGGGGAATGTACTTTCCTACTATGTACGATTTTGGTATTCTAATAGGAAGCTTCGGGCTGTTTTTTACGCTTATTCTTCTGTTTGCAAAGACAATGCCTGTAGTTTCAATGAGCGAAATTAAGGCTGTAACCGAAGGCGCACAGCCGACACATAAGCATAATAGTGTGCATTGATTCAAAAGTGTATTGTGTGCTTTGAGTGTATAGAGTTGAGGAATATAAAAGTTGATTGTGGAGATGCATTCCGTACTGAAAATTTTATTTGCAGAGTCCTCTGCGAGAGACTCTGCAAAATACAGGAAGCATGAACACGAATAAGCAGTTTTTGTTTCCCAAACCCAGCATTCCACCCGCCTGTGGTGGGGGCAAAGCGCGAGGAGGAGTTTGGTAAACAGATGAAATATAATTAAGTATGATAGGTAATATATTAAAGAAATTTGACGAAAAGTTTTTAAAACAAGAACCGCGGACGGGTGAACTGTATGCCATAGCTGCTCTTTTTGACACTCCCGACCAGATAATACATGCTGCTGAAAAGGTATCAGGCGAGGGGTATAAAAAGTTTGATGTGTTAACTCCATATCCTGTTCACGGAATGGATGATGCATTGGACCTTCAGCAGAGCAAAATAGGCTGGGTTGCTTTATTTGCAGGTATGAGCGGAACGTTGTTTTCTTTTCTTATGATATGGTGGATGGTTGGAGTAAACTATCCGAACATATTTGGTGGTAAGCCATATTTTAACCTTCCGGCATCGATACCAATAATGTTTGAGGTGACTGTACTTCTATCGGCATTAACGCTTGTTGGTTCGCTGATTGCAGTATATATGAAGCTTCCGGCAAATGCAAATCCATTAATGGATACGGACTTTATAAGAAGAGTTACAAGCGATAAGTTTGGCATATATATTGAGGCAAAAGACCCTAAATTCAACGCTGATATAGTTAAAGGGATGTTTGCAGAGCTTGGCGCATCATCAATCAGCAATATAAACGAAGTTGTTTACGATCTTGGCAAAACTAAGAATCCTCTGCTTGATAAGAAGTTTGTTGGTGTAATTGTTGGTATCGGACTTGTAACTGTAGGAGTAACATATTTCGTTCTAAATGTTCTTTTATTTTTACCTCCTTTTAACTGGATGCATCATCAACCGAAAGTTCTGCCTCAGACCCAAAGCAAGTTTTTTAAGGACGGCTGGTCAATGCGCAAGCCTGTTGAGGGAACAGTAGCAAAGGGATTTATGCCATACGAGTTTATTGGAATGCCTGATAGCTTGGTAGTACCTACCCCGAATCCATTGCCGGTAACACAGAAAACGCTTGATATTGGCAAGAAAAGATATGATACATACTGCTCGCCATGCCACGGGTTTTACGGTAAGGGAGATAGCAGGATGAAGGGACAGTTCCCCGTTCCGCCAACACTGCTTTCGCAGAAAGTAACGAACTGGAAAGATGCAAATATTTATCACGTAATAACAAACGGACAGAATACAATGCCAAGCTACGCCAGCTCGATATCAAGAGATGATCGCTGGGCGATAATACATTATTTACGTGTGCTGCTAAGATCACAAAATGCATCTGACAGCGATATGGTGATAGGGAAATAAGTTATGGCAGTTAATACTCAAATATCAGAAATTGAGTATTATAACAAGTGGCTGAATATTGCCAGGGAAATCGTACTAAAAAATATAGATAAAAACAAATATGCAGCGTTCCTGTACGGATCTATGGTAAGTGATCCGCTGAATGCATACGATATGGATATTGGTTTACTTGGGTTAGAAAAAGTACCATTTGATATCATCGAGAACATAAAAGATGAACTTGATGAGTCAATTGTTCCATTCAGATATGATATTGTTGATTTTAAATTTTCAGACGAGAAATTTAAAAAGTTTGCTTTAAAAGAAATTAAAATTTGGAACAAGCCGGATTATATAGAGCTAAAGTAGATAAGTACAAAAAAGCATTAACAGGCTTTAATAAGCTCTTTGAAAAAGATTTAATGTTATTTGACCCAGTCATAAATGACGCAATTATGAATGGTCAGCTCCAGAAATTTGAATATTGTTCTGAGCTTATGTGGAAAGCCATCAGGCTGTTATTGCAGATGAATAATAGTATATCTTCAAAATCGCCAAGAGATGTGATAAAAGAATTTTTTAACAGTGGATATATTGATTCGGGAAAATATGAAATATTGCTCAATATTATTGAAGACCGGAATAAATTAAGTCACATGTATAACGAGGAAGTATTTACCGAAGTACATGCAAGGCTTAAAGATTATGTTCAAGTTATGAATGAAGTTTTAACAATTTTAGAAGAAGTTTCTATCAGTTAAATGGAATATATAAAAAAACAATTACCGGATTCACTTACCAAAACAGGTGGAATAATGCTTGTGTTTGGAGTAATAATATTGATAGCTGCATTTATTTTCACACCGCAGCGCGCATTTTTTGATTACCTGTGGATTTACCTGTTTCTTGTATCAATAGGAGTAGGCTCGCTTGCGCTTGTTGCTTTGGAGTATCTTGTTGGCGCAACCTGGAGCACACCATTTCGCCGCATATCGGAAATATTTGCTTCCATGATACCAGTGCTGATACTGCTTGCTATTCCGCTATTTTTCGGACTACATGATCTGTTCCACTGGACACATGAGGAAGTTGTTAAGCAAGATGTAGTGCTTCAGTCAAAAGCGCCTTACCTTAATGTAGAATTCTTCACAGCGAGGACGTTATTCTGTTTGCTATTATGGCTGATGTTCTTTTTGCTGCTTACAAAAAACTCAGAAAAACAGGATATTGATGGCAATCCGTTATACACAAAAAGGAATGTAACGCTTTCAACAATATTTGTCCCGTTGTTTGTAATAACAATTACAATAACAGCGGTTGACTGGGCTATGAGTCTTGAGCCGCACTGGTTCAGCACAATATTCGGGGTATATTATTTTTCAGGCACGGTAATAGCCGCGCTTGCAGCAACTACATTTGCAAGCGTTAAGTTTAAAGATGGCGGCTACCTAGATTCACGCATAGGCAATGACAGCTTTTATAGTTTAGGAACGTTAATGTTTGGTTTTAATGTGTTCTGGGCTTACATTGCATTTTCACAATTTTTACTTATATGGTATGCTGATCTTCCGGAAGAAACATTCTGGCTAATACACCGCTGGGAAGGGAGCTGGAAATTTGTTTCGCTTGCACTTTTGTCCTTCCATTTTGTTCTTCCGTTTTTGATCCTTGTAGGCAGAAATGCGAAGACAAATCTGAAACTGCTGAAATATATGGCGCCGTGGATGCTTGCAGCGCATGCCCTGGATCTATATTGGCTGATATTCCCTACGCTATTCAAAGGAAACGCATCATTTGGTTGGCAGGAATTAAGCTTTCCGTTAATAGTGATAGGTGTAACAATGATAGTATTTAAAATGAGCTCTAATAAAAAGAATTTGATGGCTATTAAAGATCCAAAAATGCAGGCAGGATTGGACTTTCACTTATAAATAGTGCTAAAGGCAAAAGTAAAAAAGCAAAAGGCAAAAATTATTTTTAAGGTATTACCAAAAAAGATTGAAGTTATTATATAGTATATTATAATGAAAGATTATTTTAAGTTTTACGGTGCAGTTTATTTTATTTTCATAACAGCAATAATTGTTATGGGAACGATGTATATAAACGATCTTCCAAATGTTGCCAAGGAAAGAATTGGCGGGCTGCCTGTAGTTGTAAAGGATACAACTAAGAATTCTACAGGCTTACCTGCGGATCTTCCAATGATAAAAGGCACACTTTCACCGCCCGTAGATGTGATGAGATATCTTGCGCCAACTCCAGAGATGGTAGATAAAGGCAAAGCGCTCTTTACTATGAACTGCGTAAGCTGTCATGGTGAGCAGGGTAAGGGAGATGGCGTTGCAGGGGCAAGTCTTAACCCGAAGTCAAGAAATTTTCATGAGTTAACAGGCTGGACGTATGGTCCATCGGTTACAATGTTATACAAAACGCTTCAGGAAGGCATCACAAACAGGGGAATGGCTTCCTATTCAAACCTGCCGCCCGAAGACAGACTTAACCTGATAATGTATATCAGGACATTCGTTCCTAACTACCCGCCTGTTACACAAGTGCAGATTGATTCAATTGACCTGATGTATAGTCTGACCAAAGGCGTTAAGATGCCAAACCAGATACCCATTAAACTTGCGATGGAAAAGATATTGAAGGATAATATGACCGTTGACCAGAAGGTCGCAAATATGGTTAAGATAATTGGTGAGAGCAAAAATGATACTGCTGCTATTGTTTTTAAGAGTATCACTTCGAACATGACAAAAGCATTAACGGTGCTTTCACTGGATTCAAGCTGGAAAGGTAACGAGGCTTGGATGATAAAGATATTTGATAATAACCCGGTGCAGAACGGTTTTAAGGCACGGGCTTCGTATATGCTTAGCGCGCAGCAGTTAAGCCAGCTTCATGCGTATTTGAGGAAGTTGTTTTTAAGTTAATAAGTTCTTTGAGTTTATTGAGTTCATTGTCCCGCTAGGGCGGCCCAAAGGACTTAAACAGGATTTCGCCTTCGGCTCAAAGTAAGTTGAGTTTATTTGCAGAGTCCTCTGTGAGAGACTCTGTAAAATACGAAAGTCAATAATATTAGTTTCCCAATCTCCGCATTCCACACCATAGGCGGGCAAAGCGCGAGGATGAGTTTGGGAAACAGGGTTTAAACTATGCCAAGCACAAGATTTTTAGATTACTTTGTCGCCAGAGCTCCTCGCAAAGGGGAGAATTAAAAAAAATCGTTTCAAAAATATAATTAAGATTTGAAATTAATAAATAAAATATTATCAGCTTATCTGCTATTAGCGATGCTGGGTTTAGGTTCAGTATCAAAGGCAGTGGATACGACTACATTGCAGGTTGGAATTGATGAAAAGCTTGGTGAGACTATTCCGCTTGAACTTTCATTTTTAGATGAGACAGGAAAGTCCGTTACTCTAAAGAGCCTGTTTACCAAGCCAACATTATTAACTCTTGTATATTACAAATGTCCGGGTATTTGCAGTCCATTGATGAACGGTTTATCAACAGTAATAGATAAGCTTAATATGGAAGCAGGCAAGGAGTTTAATATTGTTACAATAAGTTTTAATCCAAGGGAAGATTATTTAATGGCATCAGGTAAAAAAAGAAATTACCTTGATAACATGAAGAAGAAAATTCCCGAAGCAAGCTGGAAATTTTTAACAGGCGATAGCTTAAGTATAGCAAAGATAACAGATGCAGTAGGTTTCCGTTACCAGCCGCAGGGCGAAGATTACATGCACGGAGCAGTAATTACGGTTCTATCACCAGAAGGCAAAATAGCGCGCTATTTATACGGCACTGACTTTCTTCCGATGGATGTTAAACTTGCATTAAACGAAGCATCGGAGGGGAAATCAACACCAGCAATAAATAAGCTATTAAAGATATGCTTCAGCTATGACCCCGCAGGCAGAAAATATGTACTGAATTTTACAAGAATAGTAGGAGCGGGAATGCTTGTACTGATTGCAGGTTTTGTTTTAATACTAATACTGAAAAAGAAAAAAAATAACCATAATAACCCGTAAATACACTAAACGGGAAAGGAAGTATAAAAAATGGCTAATGGAACATTAGCAAATGATGTAAGTTATTTAGAATACCAGGGCAAGCATAAGGGAATATTAGGCTGGCTTTTAACCGTTGATCATAAGCGAATTGGTTTGATGTACCTGATGGCAATAATGATATTCTTTTTTGTTGCAATGACACTTGGTGTTTTGATGAGGCTAGAGATGTTATCTCCCGGTGAAACTATCATGAAGCCGCAGACATATAATTCTGTTTTCACTTTGCACGGAGTGATAATGGTGTTCTTGTTTATTATACCTGCAATACCGGCAGTGTTCGGTAATTTTATGCTGCCAATACAGATTGGCGCTAAGGATGTTGCTTTTCCAAGACTGAACTTGTTTTCGTGGTATTTGTATATGACAGGAGCAATTTTAGCGATAGTTTCTCTGTTTACAGGTGGTGGAGCTGCTGATACTGGATGGACATTCTATGTGCCATACAGCATACGCTCAGCACAAAACGTATCTATGACAACTATGGCAGCGTTTATTCTCGGTTTTTCAACAATTGTAACAGGTCTGAATTTTATTGTAACCATACACAGATTAAGAGCTCCGGGAATGACCTGGTTTCGTATGCCGTTGTTTGTTTGGGGCTTGTATGCTACAAGCTGGATACAGGTACTTGCAACTCCGGTAATTGGTATCACACTTGCGCTTATAATGCTTGAAAGATTTATGGGAATAGGTGTATTTGATCCTGCGCTTGGCGGAGACCCGATTCTTTACCAGCATTTATTCTGGATATATTCACATCCCGCTGTTTATATTATGATCCTTCCTGCGATGGGTGTTGTATCCGAGATACTTCCCACTTTTGCAAGAAAAGATATATTTGGCTATAAGCAGATAGCTATATCATCGCTTGGTATAGCATTTATTGGTTACCTTGTATGGGGTCACCACATGTTTGTAAGCGGAATGAGCGATACATCGAGAATAGTTTTTTCACTCTTAACATTCCTTGTTGCCATACCTACAGGTGTAAAGATATTTAACTGGGTGGCAACACTATATAAAGGCTCTATAAAATTCAGCGCACCGTTATATTATGTGCTTGGATTTATATTTATATTTTCAATTGGCGGGTTAACCGGACTTGTTCTTGGCGCACTTGCCACAGATATCCACGTAACTGATACATACTTTGTGGTAGCGCATTTCCATTACGTGATGTTTGGCGGAATGGGTTTAATGTTCTTTGCAACTATGCACTACTGGTTTCCTAAAATGTTTGGCAAGATGTATAACGAGAAGATCGCTGTAATAGCTTGTACGGTTATTATGGTTGGATTTAATACACTTTATTTTCCAATGTTCATTATGGGTTATATGGGAATGCCGCGAAGATATTATGATTACCTGCCCCAGTTCCAGGGCTGGCATATACTTTCAACCGTAGGCTCATGGATACTTGTAAGTGGAATTGTGTTTATGTACGGCAATTTATTATATGCGCTGCTTAAAGGACCGAAGGCATCAATGAATCCTTGGGGCGGAACAACGCTTGAGTGGAAGATTCCCTCACCGCCACCTCTTGAAAATTTTGATGAAATACCTATAGTTACTGGGGGTCCATACGTACATGATAAGCAGACTTATATAATGCATCCAAGCAGGGAAGCAGTTAATGCATACGGCGGAACGAAATCGGCAAAAGAGGAGGCAGCTTTATGACAGAACATAGCGAGGCAATGCACCAGGTCGAAGGACTCGAGCACGCACAGGGACACGTTCACCGCGATGACGAAGCCTCAAAGATGGGTATGTGGCTATTCCTTTTCACGGAATTGCTGTTATTTGGCGGTTTGTTCCTTTTATATGGCGCATACAGGTTTCAATATGCTGACGGTTTCAAAGCCGCAGCAGCCGATATGAATTCATTCATTGGCGCTGTTAATACAATTATACTTTTAACAAGCAGTCTTTCTATGGCGCTATCAATTGCAGCAATTCAGCGCAGCCAGAAAAAACTTGCAATGGGCATGCTTTGGTTCACAATCCTTTGCGGTATTGCGTTTTTGATAAACAAGTATTTTGAATGGAGCCATGAAATTCATCATGGTATATATCCAGGGGGTCCTGCACTTGAGAATATGTCAAATGGTGAAATAATTTATTTTGGTTTATATTATGTAATGACAGGTTTACACGGACTTCACGTAATTATCGGTTTGATTTTTATAGGATTTGTAATGGTATCCATTTCACGTGATAAGATAACAAGCACAAATTTTCAGAAGCTTGAAAATGCGGGGTTATACTGGCATTTGGTTGACATAATATGGATATTCCTTTTCCCGCTGTTTTATTTATTACATTAAGAATTTATTTTTTACTGAATGCATCTTGAAGTTAATAGCAGTAATAAGATTTTTTGTTCTATGCGGAGCCACGCCACAGGCGGGCACAACGTTACGCTCCTCGCAAAAATGAAGTTTGTTTTGTAGGTCAAAGGCACGCCTTTGACTAAATTAAGAGTCAATAAGTATATAAGAAATTTTAGATTGCAGAGACCTCTTCCGAAAGGCTATGCAAAACACAAAGATAGCAAATCACGTTTTTTAGAGTTTAATAATAAGATCATTATATAATGAGTGAACAGACACAAACAGGAGAGTTATCGGCGGAGCAGGCTCATGCTGCTGCTCATGGTGATAAAGCCCATGCAGCAGGGCACCTGGTAAGCTACGGCACATACTTCATGGTATGGCTTGGACTGGTTGCGTTAACTTCGGTGACCGTAACAATTGCCGGCATTCAACTTGGCAGCATAACATTAATTGCCGCAATGCTTATTGCAGCTGTAAAGACAACACTTGTAGGTTATCACTTTATGCACATAAAGTATGATAACGTTATAATAAAGGTATTCATACTTGTTTGTCTTATAATATTTTTAACATTTTGGATCTTAACATTCAGTGATCTATCATTCAGGTAATTCAGGTATAAAAAAATGAATCCAATAGTAGAATTAGTAGATAATTCGTTTATATTTATAGTAGCAATTTCGGTTATTCTTTTAGTGGGGATAACCGCAGTGATGATATATTTTGTATTCAGGTACAGCGAAAAGAATAATCCAAAACCTGACCAGTCAATAACAGGAAATACGACGCTTGAGATATTATGGACGGTTATTCCTCTTATACTTGTTCTTGCAATGTTCTTTTATGGCTATGAAGGCTTCAAGGAAATGAGAAATATTCCGCCAAATGCTATGCTTGTTAAAGTAACAGGTAAGATGTGGTTCTGGCACTTTGAATACGAGAATAAAAAAACAAGTGATACATTGCTTGTGCTTCCGCAGGGTAAAGATGTAAGGTTTGATTTAATGTCAGCCGATGTTAACCACAGCTTTTATGTTCCTGCTTTCAGAACAAAGGAGGATTGCATACCAGGCAGAACGAACCACATGTGGTTCCACACAACAAACGTTGGTGTTTATGATATAGTGTGTGCCGAATACTGCGGTATGAACCACTCATACATGCTTGGTAAGCTTAAAGTAGTGCCGGAGAAGGAATATCTTGAATGGGTGAGTAAAATTGATTCAGTGAAGAAGACGGATTCGTTAAAAACAGGTACAGTGAAAACTGATTCATTAAAATTGATACAACTGAAGACGGATAGTTCCAGGACATCGGGAAGCAAGAAGGATACATTAAAGGTGACACAGAAGGATAGTTTGAGAAGAAGAGAAAAGTAGAAGCGGTTACAGGTTAATATCAATAGTATTTACATTGCCAATCCCCGCATTCGCGAGGAGGAGTTTTTGGTAATGAGGGTATAAATAAGAAATAAAGTTAAGTAATCCATTTGAAGAGAAGCAGCGCAAATATAGATACAGCAGTTAGTTCACGGCAATCCCGGGCACCTGGGAATGCAGTATCATTAACGAGACTTATGAATATATTAAGTGAGCTTACAAAGTTCAATATAACGGCGCTTGTATCATTTACAACCGGACTTGGTTATATACTGGCAGCAAGCAGTCTAAGTTTTACATTATTCTATGTAATAGCCGGGATATTCCTGATGGCAGCGGCATCATCTGCCTTGAATCACTGGCAGGAAAAGGATACCGATGCGCTGATGGATAGAACAAAATTCCGTCCGATACCTTCAGGAAAGATAGAGCCAGCATTTGCTTTATACTTTGCGGTCTTTTTACTTTTAAGCGGTTCTATACTTCTTTTATATACAACAAATTTTACCACTTTCTTAGTGGGGTTCTTCACATTTTTATGGTATAACGGTGTTTACACTCCACTAAAGCGTAAGACTGCATTTGCGATAATTCCCGGAGCGCTTGTTGGCGCATTACCGCCTGTTGCGGGGTGGACTGCTGCAGGAGGTGAACTGCTTGACGGCAGAATAATTATGATAGCTGCATATTTTTTCATCTGGCAGATACCGCACTTCTGGCTTTTGCTTATGCTTTATGGCAGCGATTATGAAAAGGGCGGATTTCCAACACTTAATAAAACATTTTCACCTGAACAACTAAAAAGAATTACTTTCATGTGGCTGATTGGTAATGTTATAACAGCAATGATAATACCCCTGTTTTTATATATGAATTACATGCCAAGCTTTATTGCACTGTGTATTATATCGGTTTGGATGATAATTACTTCGATGAAGTTCTTAAGATCAAAGACTGAAAGAAAAGATATACGCAATACATTTTTAGCTATAAATTTTTACACTTTGCTTTTAATAACTATCTTATCTATTGATAAATTAATTAAAGTATTCTAATGAATTTATTTGACGTACTGGTAATACCGCCATCCGAAAATCATGTAATGCTTTTAAAGTACATGCTGACAGTTTCTTTGATGCTGTTCATACCTTATGTTAGTATGTTGCTTGGAGCTATATTTATTTCCACTCACTTCAACAATAAGAGCAGACGAGAAGGTAACAGCTTATATTTAAAGTTTGCACAGGATATAATAGAAAAGCTTGCTATAACAAAAAGCGCAAAGCTTGCACTCGGAATAATTCCTGTGCTTTCTGTTTTATTTGCTTATGCGCAGCTTCTTTTTACTGCTAATACAATCTCCATTGGAATATTTGCATTTGCAGCAATACTGTTCATATTGTCTTTTTACTTCATTTATAAATACAGGGATACATTTAACTTTGAAAGTATTTTGAATGCTTTCAAAAGCATTGCGCCAAATAATGCGCTGGATACACATAACATCAATGTAATGGCAAGCGCAAGTTCAATCTCAGGAACAGCAGGCAAATGGCTTTTGCTTACCGCAGTATATATTTTTGCAGGAACAATGTCTTTGGCATCAAGTCCGGATAAATGGGAACATGTTGGCAATGTGCTGCAGATAATATTTTCATTGCAGACATTCTTTAGCTTTGGCGCTCTTGTTTCGCTTGCAGGAATAATCACAGGGTGCGCAATAATATTCTACTTCTTCAGTTGGGATGGCGGCATAAAGAATATGGATGAGAGGTATGCAGCGCTTGTCAAGAACACCGCAGGAAAGATAGCACTTACCTCAGGGATACTTTTTCCATTGATGCTGATAATAAGCTATGCATACCTTCCGCAGGTATCGCAATCACCAACGGTATTTTTCTATATGGTAATTGTACTGATAATTTCTCTGGTAGTTGGTAATTTTATCTATTCAATGTTCAAGAACTCAGATACAAGCTCTGCAACAATATTGTTTGTGCTGGTATTTGTTCTTGTAACTGTCAATATTATTAAGGATCAGTTAGCTTTTGGCAATGCAATACATGAAAATACTATTGTGATAACAAAGTTGGCTGATGAAGAGGAAAAGCAGGTTAAGAATAAGACAATGCAGTTAACAGGCATAGATGTACAGGCAATATTCAACCAGAAATGCTCTTCCTGCCATAAGTTTGATCAGAAGCTAGTAGGTCCTTCCTATGACCAGTCGGTACCTAAATATAACGGAGATGTTCAGAAGCTTGCAGAGTTTATTTTAAATCCCCAGAAGATAGACCCGGCTTTCCCACCAATGCCTAACCAGGGCTTAAAGAAGAAAGAAGCTAATGCAATGGCACAATGGCTGATAAGCAAGGTTGGCAAGAAGTAGGTAGATAGCTGTTTCCCAATCCGCCCAGGCTGACCAATTTGGAAGAAAAATGTATAGTTTTGATACAAGTAGAGAGGGGTCTGTAATCCCTCTCTTTTTTATGTATTATATCATTCCCGTTTATGCGGGAATCCAGACTTTGATATTATTAACAATTAAGCAGGGTTACAAAGAAGTAAGTAACTACCTGTTTCCCAATCCGCCCAAGCGGACCGGTTTGGGAAACAAAGAAAGAGCAATGTATTTTCCTTTTATCAGTCCCCCTTGTAAAGGTAACTATATACGTGTTGGGACAAGCCTGTATAAAAAAATTTCATTGTTTTTTCTTATCCTTTTTCCCAACGGGTTTTTCCCTATTGGGTGGTGGCGTACTTAGCATACCTTTAAGCACTTCATCAAAGGTAGCTTTAATCACTACCTTTTTTTCATACTTCTTTGCACGTTCTTTTTTTACTTTTTTACTCATTTATCAAACAAGTTCCTTTGGTCGCCTCGAGAAGTTAGTACTTCGTATATTTCGGTTACCATATATTCTTCATTTTCGTAAGCCTTAGCATATTCATTATATTTTTGCTTTATCTCAATATCGGCTATTAGAACATCGCCATTTGTAAAGCTAACTTCGTTTTTAACTAAAGCTTTTTGTAGCCAACTTTCATCTTTTATCAATGCAGATATTTTTATCCCCATATAGAAAAATTCCCATTTTCTATTCCCGTCAAAAACAATTTTGAAAATACTAAGACTTGCTTTCTTTACAACTTTAATCTTAAAGGTTTCAGGTATTATGCTTAAAATTTTGCTTTCTTTTGCTAAATCTTTAAATTCATCCTTCGTTGCTTCAAATATTTCATCTCCTTTCATATCTTTTATTTCCAGTGAACTAATATCAGGATTATTATCTATGTTTCTGAATATTTTACGTGTTTTTTTATCTATTTCACTGTTTTTTGTTATAATATTTATAACCTGTTTTTCTATAATTATTATATTCCCGTCATTATTTTCTATTTTAACATTATTACTTTCTACTTCCTGAATGCTCTTTGGTTCTTCACCTTTTAAAAACTTTTTTACTTTAAAAATAGTTATGAATGTTTTGATAATTGCAATGGATACCTCTGGATTATTCCCGTGGAAAAAACCAGCAACCATACCAACCTGTACAGCATCGGCAAACAACTGTAAAAAAATATCAAAGCTACCTTTTTTAACTGGTTTTATAGTTACATTAATTTTCTTACTGGTTTTTAATTCTATATTTATTTCCTGAATTATATCGTTAATGTTAAGTAGATTTGAAACAAAATCATTAATATCTAACTGCTCTATGTTCCCGCCAAGAGTGATATTAAACTCATTTACTTCGTTTATTTCTGCCATTTTAATTAGCTATTAATTGATTATATTTTAATCTGCCTTTACACTGCGTTATTGATTTATCAAATCTTTCCTGTTCGTTGCCGTTTCTTGAATTATATCTGAATGCAAACTCATTGCAGTATTTCTCTAAATGTTTTGGACTTACAAAATGATATATCCCTATGATACCTCTTTTAAGCAAACTCCAAAAGTTTTCAATATTTTGTGTATGTATATCACCATTAACATACATTTTGCTATTATGGTTTACTATACCGTGTTTGTAATGTAAATGCAAGTAATGATATGCACCAAATTCATCTGTCATAATTGTAGCTTTTTTATCAACATTTTTAAGAATTATCGGTATCAACGTTTTACCCTCTGCTTTTTTAACTGGTATTGCTTTTACATCACCATCACGTTCAACCATTCCAAACACTGGAGCTTTATTAATCATTCCTCTGCCATCTTGCTTTTTATCCCAATGCCTGTTCTTATCTTTGCCACCAACATAAGTTTCATCTATTTCAACTACACCGCTTAACATATCGGGGGTTTTATCGCTAAACATTTCTCTTATTCTATGAAGCATAAACCAAGCGGTCTTTTGCGTTACTGCAATATCTTTACTTAATTGCAAAGATGAAATTCCTTTTTTATGTGATGAAACTACGTAGATTGCTAAGAACCATTTCCTTAAACTAATTTTTGTATTTTCAAAGTATGTTCCTACGGTTACGGTAAACTTCTTATGACATTTCGGATTGGCACACTTAAAACCTCTATTGGTTTTATAAACCTTATTGTGGTTACATTGAGGACAAGTAACTTTACCATTCCAACGTAATTTAGCAAGATGCTCTTTGCAAATTTCCTCTGTTTTAAAGTATTCTGCTACCTGTAAAATGCTGTTGTATTTTGTACCTATCTCTTTTTTCATATACAAAGTTAGGCAGAAAATGGGACTTATGTGTATCATTGAATGATACTTTTTTTACTTTGCAAAATATGTAAAAAATCAGCATTTTACAGGTTCTTTTTAGAAAATTTAACGAGAGAAATAATTAACGCAATCATGGAAACTATTAAAGATATAGCCATAATTACAGCCTTTATCCTCCAAGCTGTCGCTGCAGGTGTGTACATATTCAGGGTTTCATTTAAAAAGAAAAATAAATTAAAAACAAAACTTACTGCCAAAAACCCTAAAAACTTTAAGTTTTTATCTAAGTTTCTGTCTATCGAGAAGTATTTTTTCGTAAAAAAATATTTATTAGTTTTCATTTTATTGTGTATAGTAATATCATTCTACATATATTATATTTTTATCAACCAAAATCCGTTACAAACATTTGATATAGTGATAATTATCGTTAATACCTTTAATCTATTGGCGTCTATCAGATTTATATGGGTGATGATAATATATCATAGACCTGATATTTTACACGATAGGCTGTTGTTCCCCAGCAACAAACCCTATAAACCACCGCCCCCTGATTTAAAGGATTATAAATAAAAATCTTTGTCCCAACACGTATATAGTTACCCTTGTAAAGGGGGAGGAGATGTAAGAATATCCGAAGATGTACATTTGTTCATTATTAATATCTCTCGTGAATTACAGACGGGGATTAGAAATCTTGCAGATACATTTAATAAGTAAAAGTAAAATTATTTTTTTCAAATCCCCATCTATACTTGTCGTGGTACAATATTTAATGATTAATTGAAGTATAAAAAAACATTAGAGCGACACTCCCCACTGTCAGAACCAGTTCTTCGACTTTACAAGGGAGATTAAAAGAAAAGTAAACTGGTTCGCCCGTGCAGATTGGGATACAGGAAAAAATAAGATTAATGGAAGTTTTCAAATCCCCATTGTAAATTTACGAATGATTTATGTTAAGTTTAATTGTGGTTCTATGAGTATTCGAGCTTATACTCTACCTTTACAAGGGGGACTCTTGTTTATTCTTAATTGAAACAATTATTACCATCAGCCAGGCGAGGAGGAAGCATACGCCGCCAAGTGGAGTTATCATTGCAAATGTATTTATTGCGGTGAGAGAATATGCATAAAGAGAAAACGAGAAGAGGATTATTCCGAAAGAAAAGAATAAAGCTGATTTGAAGAATTTTTGGTTGGAGTAAAATCCGATAGCAAGTATTACTCCCGAATGCAGAAGATGATACAATATACCGGTTTTGTATATTTCCATCATTTCAGGTGAAATGACAGTTTTAAGCTGGTGAGTGCCGAAGGCACCAAGCGCTACCCCAAGGAATCCGAAGACAGCACCGATTGTGATCCAGTAATTTTTCATTCAGAGTTAATAATAATTAGTACGCTTAACGGTCTTAAATGCCGTTAGATATACAATAATTATTATAATTCCGAAAAATATAAATGCAAAATAGAGCGCTCCAAGTGAAACAAATACGAATGAATAATCAGCAATTATTTCAAACTGACGGTCGAAAACACTTTCAACGCGCTCGCCAATTGTTCTTAGTTTCTTTTCTTTTTTGGTGATCTTTTTTTCGCTTACTGATTTATTGAAGGCAATGTTATTGTTTTCAAGTATTGTCTTAAGCTCGTTTACATGGATTGCATAATTCAGTGAATCACCGTAAAAAAATGTATTAATACCAACAACTTCACCACGGCTGTTAAGCAATGGACCGCCGCTGTTGCCCGGCCTAATCATAGCGGTATGCTGTATAACATAAGCTTTATGAGTATAGCTCTCATCTTGGTCATAGAACCAAGAATCATCATCTATCTTTTTTATCGTTCCTTTTGTCAGGTGGAAATAATCAACATTCATATCCTCATCAGTTGGATTGCCGAGCGAATAAACATCATCATTTCTTCCAATGCTGCTTTGATCTGCAAGCGGAAGGATATCATCGCATTCATCGGAAATTTCAACTATAGCAAGATCGCAAAGCTTAATTTCCTCTATAATACGCTTAACTTTAAATACGCGGTCATCCTTCATTTCTATTTTAGCAGATTTGAGGTCAATGTCTTCGGTGACGTGGTGATTGGTAATGAATATTTTTGAATTTACAAAGAACCCGCTTGCAACAGCGCCAGTACGGTCAGTAATTAATCCGACAGAAGCCACGGTTTTTCTATAAACTTCGGTTCTATCTTGCGCAAAGGTAATACTTACCCATACGAGGAGAATAAGAAGCAGGCGAAAATTAAAATTAGAAGATGATCTGTTTTTCATAGTTTAATATATAAATTTAAAAAGCGCCGCAACAATGCAATTACACCGGTTATGACGCTTAAATTTATATGTTCTTATCATATTAGCATTTAACTATTACAGTAGTGAAAAGTTCCCCAAAAAACACTGTAAAAATAGGCTAATATCAGCCAATTGTATCAAATCCAGTATATTTCTGGAGGACTTTTGGAATAATAATTTTGCCCTCGGGCGTTTGGTTTGATTCTATTAACGATACATAAAGTCTGGATGTAGCAAGTCCAGACCCGTTGAGTATATGGATATATTCAGTCTTCTTATCGCGCTTGAAACGTATCATTGCGCGGCGAGCCTGGAAATCGGTGCAGTTGCTTACGCTTGATGCTTCAAGCCATTTGTCTTCTGCGGGAGACCATACTTCAATATCATACTGTTTAGCTGCGGTAAAGCCAATATCACCTGTGCATACATTTACAACGCGGTAGTGAATATTCAAAGCTTCAAGAATTCCGTATGCATGACTCAGCATTTCTTCCATCTGGCTATATGATTCTTCAGGCAGGCAGAAGTTGATAAGCTCAACTTTGTTGAACTGGTGAACGCGGAGGAAACCTTTGGTATCTTTGCCATAGCTTCCTGCTTCCCTGCGGAAGCATGCGGTGTAGCCGCAGTATTTTACGGGAAGGTTCTTTATATCCATAAAATCATCGCGGTGAATATTTAAAATTGGTACTTCGGCAGTGGGAATTGCAAACAGGTCGTCAGTTGTGCGGTACATATCGTCTTCAAACTTGGGGACTTTTTCTGCGGCTTCCATTGAAGCGCGGTTAACAAGGAACGGCATGAATACTTCAGTGTAGCCATTTGCTTTGTGCGAATCAAGCATAAAGTTTATAAGCGCGCGCTCAAGCATTGCGCCTTTACCTTTGTAGAACGGGAAACCGCTACCTGAAATTTTCGCACCGATACCGAAATCGAGGATATCAAGTTTTTTGCCAAGCTCTACGTGGTCTAAGAATTTGAAATCACCCGCGGCTTTTTCGCCCCATATTTTAAACTGCACGTTATCATCCGATGTTTTACCAAGAGGGACGGAATCGTCAGCGATATTCGGAATATCCCGCTGGAAGTTATCAATTTCCTTTTCAGCCTCAGCAAGCTTATCATCTATAACCTTTATGTCATCGGATACTTTTTTCATATCGGCTATTTTATCCTCGGCATTTACGCCATCTTTTTTCATCTTAGCAATTTCCTGTGAGACGTTATTGCGCAGACTCTTAAGTTTTTCAACTTCACCGATGAGTTCGCGGCGCCTGATATCAAGCTGTAGAATGCTATCAACGCTTGCGGCAGAGATATTGCGCGCTGTGAGTTTTTGTTTGATAAGCTCCGGGTTTTCTCTGATTAATTTTAGATCTAACATACTTTGTATAATTAAGAATTAAAAATTACGAATTAAGAATTACGAAATAGAATTACCTGTTGGTTGTTGACAGAACAACTCCTGAAATTTACTGATTTATATAAACACAGACAAGAATTTATGTTTTGCTATTAATATTATTAATTTACTCAAGTTTACCGATATTAATACTGAAACCGTTAAAACGGTTAATTAATTGCGTTATTTCATAAATCCCACGACTGTAGTCGTGGGCTATAAAATATATATGATTATGTTCGAAAAATGATTTGCATAATATAGATATTAAAACGGTCAACTTGAGTAATTTATAAACCAAGCTGAATTTTCAATAAACTCAGTCCTTCGGTTACGTTCAGCGGCTTTAAATCAAGATCGGTTTCAGCTTTAAGTAAAATGAAGCTAGAATTCATTGGGCGAAGAGCTGCCTGGTTAAGGTCGCTGGTTTTAATAGGTTTAATGAGATTTTCATTGAAGCCGTATATTTCAGCAAGCTTAACAGCAAATTCATACCTGCTTAGATATTCTTTTCCGCAAATATGGTATAACCCCGATTTATTAAGGTCAACCATTTTTACCAAAGCCCAGCCAAGGTCATCAACCATTGTTGGCATGCCGAACTGATCATCAACAATAGTAACCGCATTTTTTTCGGAAAGCATATTGATAAGCCAAACTGCAAAATTAGGTCTTAAATTTTTTCCGGAACCGTAGATTATCATTGTGCGTACTATTGCGAAATCTACTCCGCTTGTTATAAGCGCGTTTTCGCTGGCTAATTTACTTTTACCATAATAACTAAGCGGGTTAGGCTTGGAAGTTTCACTGTAATTTCCGGCTTTGCCATCGAAGACATAATCAGTTGAAATGTGTATTATCTTTGAAGAGTTTATCCTGGATGCTATTATGAAATTCTTAACGGCATCAACATTAACCTTCCAGCTAAGCTCGCGGTCAGTTTCACATCCATCAACATTTGTATAAGCGGCGGTGTTGATGATAATATCAGGAAGATATTTTTTAACGGCTTCTTTTACTTCATCTTTTTTGGTGATATCCATGGGGAAGTAGTCGAATCCTTTTGACTCGAATGCATTATCGTGCAGGTCGCTCAGCGTAAGCTGATGCTGTGTTTCGTGTCTGAAGAGTTCGGCGACCTTCTGTCCCAAAAGTCCGTTTGCACCTGTTAGTAATATTTTCTTTGGTTCGTTCATATATTTAAGACATGGGTCAAGAGCCAAATCCTGACTTCATTTTGCGTAACTGCGTCGGGCGGAAACTCCCGATGCCACTTTGTGTGTTATTATCCCAGCTTGTACAGAACTTCAACTCCGTGAAGAGACGCGTTTAAACTTGCCATTTTATTGGCAAAAAGCAGTGCATTTGAATGATCTGACTGATGCTGTTCAGCATTTTTATAGAAGAAGCTGGACGCAAAAACATCTCCGCACCCTGTTGAATCAACAAACTTGGGGCTATCTATCATGGCCAGATCGGTTTTATCAAGATCGTAATATGACTTCCCGGCGGAAGCTTTATGTTTTAATTCGTACAGACTAACACCCGACCTTCCGCGCGTTACTGCAATGGCTTTAACTTTATTATTCAGGAGTATTTTCTCTGCCGTTTCGTATTCTGTAACATTATCACCTGTTAATATATTCAGCTCAGACTCATTCATCTGCAAAGTATCACATAGATTAACCCAGTTATGCCAGTCCTTAACAGGCATTTGCTTACGTGTACCATCGGGGAAGGTCTGCATTACAAGATTGTGAATATCCATATGAATATAGCCTGCAAAATTTTCTCTGATTTTCATGAGCGAGCTTAAAGTTATATCAACACCCGAAACAAGATTTATTAGTATGCCGTCAAGCGAACCAAGCAAGTCCTTAACCTGTTCATATTCAACAGGCAGAGTAGGCTCTGTAGAGTTTTCCTCCCTGTCATACGTTTGTTTGGTAGAAACATTCAACATGGAATCCTTATCCTTATAGTACAGATTCACAACTCTTGTAGTATGAGTAGTTTTATTGATATAAGAAAGATCGATATTGCTGAATTTTTTAAGGAACGATGTAATGTTATCATACTCATCATCACCAAGATTCATCACGGGGAAAACAGTTGCTGTATCTTTTGAAATTACAGAAAGCGAAACTAGTGAATACAGGATACCGCCCAACTGCTTTAAAGTAGTTTCGCTTCCCCTGTGAATATAATCCATACATGGTTCACCAATTATAGCAAGCTTCAATTATGTAAATATCTCCTTAACCTGCTCTTCAAGTGCGGTTGAGAATTCAATTTCTGCCGCGCCGCAGTTTTCAATCACCTGTTCAGGCTTTGAAGCGCTTGTGATGGCGCTGGTGATATTACTTTTCCTCAGGCACCATGCAAGCGCAAGCTGCGAAGCGGTAACATTTATGCTGTGAGCAAGAAGCTTGAATTTATCAATCTGTGCCAGAAGTTCTCTGTTGCCAACACTTTCTTTAATGAACATATTTATTTTATCATTTGCTGCGCGTGAATCTTTAGGGATATTCCCTCCGGAATATTTTCCTGAGAGCAAACCCTGTGCCATGGGTGACCAGACAACTTCACCCATTCCATATTTTTCACATGCTGCCATAACGCCATTGGTTTCAATCTGCGGGCTGATAATATTATACTGCGGCTGGTTACTAACGGGTCTGTGGAGATTATACTTTTCACAAACCGCAGCGGCTTCATCTATATTATCAGCTGACCATTCACTTACACCCCAATACAAAAGTTTGCCCTGTATAATTAGATCATTGAATGACCTGCAAATTTCTTCCATTGGTGTGTTGGGGTCATGCCTGTGGCACTGGTATATATCGATATAATCTGTTTTTAGTCTTTTAAGTGATTTGTGAACTGATTCAAAAATATGCTTGCGTGAGAGACCCTGGTCATTTGGATTTGAGGACATAGGCCAGAAACATTTTGATGCAATTACAACATCTTCCCTTTTTACATTTAGTTCATCAAAAAATATTCGCCCTAAGGAAAGCTCCGCTTCTCCTTTATTATAAATATCGGCAGTATCAAAAAATATTACGCCGCATTCAAGCGCAGCTTGGATGCAATTTTGCGCGGTTCTATCATCAATTTCCATTCCGTATGTAAGCCAGCTTCCTATTCCAACCGCTGAGAGCTTTACACCATACTTACCTAGTTGTCTGTATTTCATCTGATTTTAAGATATATTATGCAAATATACTAAAACACAATTGCTTATTATAGTCAAGTTTAAGGTAATGTAAGGGATTAAGCACACAATTGATATATGTATGATTTTTGGTTAGTTTTGTTAACCTCTATTTTTTTATTTAGGGTTCAATTAAAGGACTATACGAATTTTATGGTTTATGTGCTGTTTGTGCTGCTTGAAAGAGTGATACCGCTATTTCCTTTGAAGTTTCTGCAGATCGTTGCAGAGATTAAAGGAAAGTTTTTCTATTATATACTTCCCATTAGAAAAAAAACAGCAATAAGTAATTTAAAGCTGGCATTCCCTGAAAAAAGCGAAGGTGAAATTAAGAAAATTGTAAAAGGATGTTATGTAAATGTAATTACTGTTATTGTAGAATTCTTTTACATGAGGAAGCTTTCTATAAATGAGATGAGTAAATTTTTACAGGCTGAAAACTTAGAGCTGATTGGTGAAAAGCTTAAAGCCGGAAAAGGCTTGATAGTTATCAGTGGTCATTTTGGGAATTGGGAGCTTACTGCTTTTGGAGTGAACGTGCTGAGCGGACAACCGATTAATGTAGTTGTAAAAGAGCAGACAAACAAGAGAGTTGACGAAGGAATAAATAAGATCAGAAGCGCAGGCGGGAACAGGATGATTGATATGAGAAATTCATTACGAGAAATACTTGGCATGCTAAAAAAAAATGGTGTTGTTGCGATGCTTGGCGATCAATCAGCCCCGAAAGAAAACATCAAAGTGGATTTTTTTATTAAGGATGTACCAACTTTTGAAGGCACGGCGAAGATTGCCATAAAAACAGGTGCGGCGGTATTGTTTGCAGTATCAACACGCAATGATAACAGAACGTATTCGCTTAAATTTCATGAGATAGATACATCGAAGTATAAAGATGCAAGCGAGGAGAATGTAAAGGCTTTAACACAAGAGCATGCGAATTTGCTTATTGAGTATATAAAGATGAAGCCGGATCATTGGTTGTGGTTTCACAGAAGGTTTAAAAATATTGGGATTAATTATTAACTCACCTTACTCAAAACCATACACTGCTTTCTAAACTCCTCCTCGCGAATGCGGGGTTGGAAAGCATATTACATGCTAAACTCTGTTTGGCAACCACCTGAGGAGGGTTGTAAGTTAAACCTACCTCCGCTAAAGCGGAGTAAGGCGTAATCCCCGTCTAAAATTAACGGGTGATAATGAAAAAGATTAATTGTGGATAATTAGAGTAGAGTAGATAATTTTCCCCCTTTTATAAGGGGGACTGATATGAAGAATAAAAAAATATTAATAATACAAACGGCTTTTCTTGGTGATGTAATACTTGCATTACCGATGGTGCAGACTATCAAGGCGCATTTGCCGGATTCGCTGATCGATTTTTTGTGCATTCCAGCTACGGCGGGAGCGATTGAGAATCATCCTGCGATAAATAAAATAATTCCATACGATAAAAAGGGCGGAGATAAGCTGGATAAATTCATTGAGGTTCTGGCTGAATTAAGAGAAGAGGAATATGATATTGTTATTTCTCCGCACAGGTTTTTCCGCAGCGCATTGTTAACGTATTACAGTGAATCAAAAGTAAGGATTGGGTTCGAGGAAAACTCACTTGCTTTTTTGCTTACCAATAAAGTTAAGTATATAAAGGATAAGCACGAAATATACCGCAATCTTGAGCTTGTTAAACAAATCCCGGGATTGGTGTATGACGAAAGTAAAGTATCATTAAAGCCTGAATTATATCCGTCACCGGAGCAAAAGGAGAGAGTCAGGCATTTAGCAAACAGGTCTAACCAGATAAGCTTTGCGCCATGCTCTAAATGGTTTACAAAACAATTGCCGGTGGAAAATTCACTTGAAATAATACAAATACTTATACTTAACGGGTATAATGTTGTATTGCTAGGCGGAGACGGTGATGTTGAGTATTGTAATCAATTGGAGGAGGCGGTAAAGGATGAAGCGCTGATAAATATATGCGGGAAGACAAATGTGCCGGAATCATACGAAGTAATGACGAGATCAAAGGCGTTAATTACAGTTGATTCCGCAGCACAGCATATTGGTTCAGCAAGCGGGGTGCCAATAGTATTGATATACGGCTCAACGGATATATCATTCGGGTTTTACCCGCTCACATCGAGATATAAAATTGCAGAGGATGATTCGCTGGACTGCAGGCCGTGTACGGATCACGGGAGGGATAAGTGTCCATTGGAGCATTTTAAATGTATGCGTGAGCTGGAAGCTGAGAAAATTGTTAAGCTGATGGAAGAAATGATATAGAGACGGAATGTGATCCCGCTAAGTAGAAACGCGGGACTGCTGAGAAGCGCAGAATGTCAAACGTGAATTGTGAAACGCGAAATAACTTAATAGTTGTAATTCATTTTCGATGTAGTGTAATTAAACCCGTCACCACAAATAAATAATTCCCCGTCTAAGATAAATCAACATTTAAGAAATTGTACAATTGAGGATTAATTATTCCTTAAAATATTGTCCCCCTTTATAAGGGGGATTCATTTTTTTGCATACTGAGTATGCATGTCAGGTTATAAACCTGACATTACTGGAAAATATTATTAAAATCCCCCTTGAAAAGGGGGAGTATCTTGTTAAGCTGGAATTATACAGTAATTATTCTATTTACAGGAAGAAGCAAAAATCAAAGATAGGGATTTGAAAATGATAATTTTAATTTTAAGCTTAAATGTATCTACTTCTCAAAGGAGATTTTACTTTAACTCTGGTTTGAGGAATTTGGCGGTGACAGAGTTTTTGAGCTGATTTTTAACAATATCTTCAGGTGTGCCCTGCGCGATAATTTTTCCGCCTGCATCGCCGCCTTCAGGTCCAAGATCGATTATCCAATCAGCAGTTTTAATTACATCGAGGTTATGCTCAATTACAATTACGCTATTGCCTTTATCAACAAGCTGGTTCAATACTTTAAGCAGCATGTTGATATCTTCAAAATGCAGCCCCGTAGTAGGTTCATCAAGTATATAAATGGTTTTCCCTGTTTGGATCTTGGATAGCTCTGTTGAAAGCTTTACGCGCTGCGCTTCACCGCCTGATAGTGTTACAGCAGACTGCCCAAGCCTTATATATCCCAAACCTACATCAAATAGCGTTTGCAGTTTACGTTTAAGAGAAGGAATTGCATCAAAGAATGCAACAGCTTCTTCAACTGTCATTTCCAGCACATCAGAAATATTCTTGCCCTTGAAGCGGACTTCAAGGGTTTCCCTGTTATACCGCTTGCCGCGGCAAACATCACACGTTACATAAACATCGGGCAGGAAGTTCATTTCAATTCTCTTCTGTCCGCCGCCTTCGCATGCTTCACACCTGCCGCCCGTTACATTAAAGCTGAAGCGGCCAACTTTGTAGCCCCGAATCTTTGCTTCAGGAAGTGTTGCAAACAAGTCACGGATAAATGTAAATAAGCCGGTATATGTTGCGGGATTACTTCTTGGCGTTCTGCCAATTGGCGACTGGTCAACTTCGATAACCTTATTTACATTCTTTAATCCTTCAATGGTATCGTAAGGCAGCGGCGGCTCAGGTGACTTAAAAAATTTTCTTGAAAGCACGCGGTACAGGGTTTCATTGATAAGTGATGATTTTCCCGAACCGCTGACTCCGGTAACGCAAATAAATTTGCCGAGCGGAATTTCAAGATTTACTTTCTTAAGGTTATTACCTGATGCGCCTTTTAAAACAAGTTTCTGACCATTGCCAATGCGGCGCTTTTTTGGGACTTCAATATTTTTCTTTCCCGAAATATACAGAGCAGTGAGTGAGCTTCCATTAAGTGAGCCGGGTTTGCCGAAACCTACAACATGCCCGCCATGCTCGCCAGCACCCGGACCAAGATCTACAATAAAATCAGCTTCTTCCATCATTTGCTTATCATGCTCAACAACTATTACTGTGTTGCCAATATCACGCAGATTTTTAAGTGATTTAATAAGCAGGGCATTATCACGCTGATGAAGCCCGATGCTTGGTTCATCAAGTATATAGAGCACTCCCCTTAACTGTGAGCCAATTTGCGTTGCAAGCTTAATACGCTGCGCTTCGCCGCCTGAGAGTGTTCGGGCACTTCTATCTAATGAAAGGTAATCTAAACCAACATTAAGCATAAATTCCAGCCGCATCTTAATTTCTTTTAAGATTTGACGGGCAATAATTTCCTGTCTTTCATTCAGCACAAGTGTATCGAAGAAGGCTCGCGCTTTTTTAATAGAAAGCAGTGATACCTGGTAAATATTTTTCTTGCCATCGGTTGAATCGATAAGCACTGCAAGGCTTGAGAGTTTGAGTTTACCGCCCTTGCAAGTATCACAGGTATTTGATGTCATGAAGCCCTCAGCCCAGTTGGAAATATATTCAGAGGTCTGGTTACGGTAGTAATCAAGAATGATTTTTTTTACACCCTGAAATTTATGTGAGTACTCTCTTTGTATGCCGCGTGAATCAATATACTTATAGCTTCGTTTTTCATTATCTCCGTTCAGTATAATCTCATGCTGCTCTTTAGTAAATTTATTAAGCGGAGTATCAAAATCGTATCCCCATGATTCAATAAGCTGCTTTAATACTGTGAAGGTCCAGTTAGTTCGCGGCTTGCCAAGCGGAGCAAGAGCTCCTTCGGAAATTGAAAGATCATGATCGGTGATAATGAGCCTTTCATCAAGTTCTTTGCGCGCGCCGAGCCCAAGGCAATCAGGGCACCAACCGTAGGGTGAGTTAAATGAAAATGAATTAGGCGCCGGTTCATCAAAGCCAATACCGCATGTTGGGCATGCAAGCTTTTCGCTGAAGAGCTTATCTTTGGAGCCGTCGCTATCGGATTCAGTAACAATCACAATACCTCCACCAAAACGCAGTGCTGTTTCAATGGAATCAGTGAGCCTGAGCGATGTAGCTTTGGTGACCATTATCCTATCGATAACAATTTCAATATCGTGAATTTTATAACGGTCAAGCTTCATCTTCGGGGTGATCTCTTTTATCTGCTTATCAATCCTCACTTTTGTGAAGCCGTCTTTTTCTATCTGCTCAAATAGCTCGCGGTAATGTCCTTTGCGTCCTTTAACAACAGGAGCGAGTATGTTTATTCTTTTTGTATCGTGATTTTCGCGGATGTGATTGATTATCTGCTGGACACTTTGCCTTTGAACGGGTGAGCCGCAGTTTGTGCAGTGTTGAATGCCGCATTTTGCGAAAAGTAAACGAAGGAAATCATAAATTTCAGTTACAGTGCCGACAGTTGAACGGGGATTGTGTGAAATTGTTTTCTGCTCGATAGAAATTGAGGGTGAGAGCCCTTCAATTTTATCTACATCGGGACGCTCAATCCCGCCGATGAACTGTCTTGCATAAGCGGAGAGTGTTTCAACAAACCTGCGCTGGCCTTCGGCGTAAATGGTATCGAATGCTAGCGATGATTTTCCTGAGCCGGAAATACCGGTAATTACAACGAATTTATCGCGCGGTATTTCGATATCGATATTTTTAAGGTTGTGAACGCGTGCACCCTGAATGGATATTTTATCTAAAAATGACAATATTTATTTGATCTTAAATCCTATTTTTGGTTTACCACCTCAATTTGATATCACAAAATGTGATATCAAACGTTGAAATTCGTTAGTATTTAATTGGAACATAAAATCAGGAGGAAACCTGTCAAAATTTCTTTTACTGCCTGTATCAAAGCCCTTGTTTCAACATTATAAAGTATAGCTAAATCTTTATCGACCATAACTTTATGTTTTCTTATTATAAAGATACGGTTTTCTATTATTTCTGACGGGATTATCTTTTCCATTTAAGCAAATTTGATTAAGAGAGTAAGTTAACTGAAAATGATTGAATTTGAAATGCAAGAAATCAGTTAAGCAGAGAGAAATAGATGCCCGCTGTTACTTGATGTTCCATAATGGAATTTCAAGATGAATTTAGATTATTACAAAGTTAAAGGATTGATCATTTATTATACATTGATGTTATGATTTTTGCCGGGATACCTGCTTGCGCCCCGAAGGGGTCATAGACAAGTACGAACAGCCTATTTTACTTGTTTAAGAATTAATTTAAAATTATTTTAGTGTAATGAGATTCCTGTTAAACTGGCCTCCGGCTATATCGATAATGCTGCTTTGTGCGGTAACGTTTATTATTTCTTACATCGGTCTTAATCTTGTACGTAAACGGTTTCCAGAAAACGTGCTCAGGGAAAACCATGAGGTTGGCGGATTTATTTTTAATGCATTCGGCCTGATATATGCAGTGCTGATAGCGTTTGTGGTATTTGCCACATGGACTGGGTATGATGAATCAAAGAAAAATGTTGACCAGGAATCAATTGAGCTATCGGATATTTATCATAATTCCAAGGCGCTGCCTGAGCCATACCGCTCACAGGTTACACCGCTTATTAAAGCATATATTGATGACGTAATAAATGATGAGTGGCAAAGATTAGAATATGGCGAGTCAAGCATGAAAGCAAAAGAAAGCTTTAATAAAATTTGGACATTTTTTACCACTATAGAAAGATCTCAAATTAAAAATGAGATAGCCCACCAGGAAACTTTAAAACATTTAAACGATGCGAGCGAAAAGCGAAGAATAAGGATATTTGACAGCAGGAACAATATTCCCGGAATAATATGGGTGGTTTTGCTTTTTGGAGCATCGGTAACAGTAATTTATACATATTTTTTCTACACAAAAAAACTATTTCACCAGCTTGTAATGACATCTGCGCTTACAATACTAAATACGCTGATATTGTATATGATACTCATGCTAGATAATCCGTTCAGGGGATACATTAAGGTTGATTTTTCTCCGTTTGAATATACGCTGCGGTTGATAAACAGCGGGATGTGATTGGATTTATCAGATTTGTAAGATTCGTCAGATTTATCAGATTAAAATCAAAAAAAATCAAAAGAAATTAAAAAAGAAAAGAGAGAGTTTAGGTTCTCTCTTTTTGTATATAGAATTAAGTTTCGAAAAACAGATTAAAGTTTAAAGGGAGAAAAGATATTTACCAAGGAGCTTTTAGTCCCAGGTTATTTAGCTTATCTTCAAACTCAAG
>JAYTUN010000044.1:0-9651 GCA_043744495.1 Ignavibacteria bacterium | reverse complement strand
CGAAGCAATCCTATGAGGAGACGATAAGATGACCCAAAGGGTGCCCGCTTCGCCTACTTCCTTTGCGAGGCGCTTTGTGCCGAAGCAATCCTATGAGGGAATAAGATTGAAGGATAACATGTCCCAGAGGGTGCCCGCTTCGCCTACTTCCTTTGCGAGGCGCTTTTTGCCGAAGCAATCCTATGAGGAGACGATAAGATGACCCAAAGGGTGCCCGCTTCGCCTACTTCCTTTGCGAGGCGCTTTGTGCCGAAAAGCAATCCTATGAGGAGACGATAAGATGACCCAGAGGATGCCCGCTTACCCTGCGGCTCGCAAAAGTATTTCAAATAATACAATTGTATAAACCTTTTTTATTTGTTAAATTTATGGTGTAATCAATAAATATATTCACATAAATCATAAAAATTCTAAAATATGCGATATAAATTTATGCGAAGCATTCTGCAGATCATCATCTCAGCCCTCGTTTTAGTATTTTCAGTATCATTATTTTCTCAAACCAAATATAACATCATAATTTTTAGTGGTTATACAATGCCTGTTGCTGACTTGAAGGGTGATTTCCCCGATAAAATGGGAACTACACTGCTCAACTTCAATAAATCAAGCACACTGCTGACAAAAAACGGATTTAATATTAGCGCTATTGGAAAGTATTGTGTTGATACACTAGGTAAAGCAAAGCTTACAGCCGGCTTTAACTATAATTCTCTCAGCGGCTCAAAAGATTACCAAAGAACAAGCGCTACATTAACATACGCTACATTAACATATAAGAACAAAGTAAATATATTCACAATTTCTTTAGGGGCTGAATACAGCTTTTTCCCTAAGAAAAAATTCAACCTGTTTGCAGGACTTGATTTGGCTGCGAATTTTTTTAGTGGTAAAATTGAAGCTTCGGGTGATACAACTTTTACTATTCAGCGCAAAAGTGAATCAAGATTTGGAGTAATTGTAAATGCAGGGGTTGATATTAAATTAAATAAAAGTCTTGGAGCTGTAGTTGGTCTAAAGTATGCCCTGACAAACCTGATAGGCAAGAAAACCGATATAATTACCACAACAAGTACTATTACAGATGACGAACAGGGCGGAACTTCTTCATTAAATGAGATTGGATTAAATGATGCTGATAGCTCAAGCAACAAATCTAAATCTCTTTATTATTTACAAATATATGCCGGTTTATCTTTCTATTTTGGAGAGTTGATAAAATAAAGTAATAAAAATTCCGTACCCGCAGATTCTTATCATTATTAAAAATATTCGCCTGACTGTTTTTCAGTTTCCACGAAATTAGAAATATTTTAACTAATTCCATTTGCAGATCAATTTCATTAATTAAGAATAATGGTTTAACATATTCGTGGGACGAGGGGTTTTTCAAACTAAAGGCTATAGAATACTCTTTCAAAACAAAAAATTATATAGTAAGAACCCCCATTGCTCATCTACGTAATCTCAATTTAATCTTTCAATCTTCACTATATCAATCTTCAGGTTCATAATCCCCCCTTTGAATAAAGGGGGGATTATATTTTAATATATTCGTAAAATGTAAATTAATCGAAAAATATTTTCTACCGTAAATCATAAATGGGGGTTTTGTCTCTATAACATTTCCTCTTACCCGAAGAGTCCACTGATCAACATTAATTAAACTCACAAGCTAAAGGTTTAGGGAGACTCTGCTATAACAAAAAGCCATTTTTATTCACTTAATCAGATTGTTTCATTTTTATATATATTTTTATACTTTTTAAAAGTAAATTTGTAAATATTTGTAATTGCGGGAACACAATTTAACAGATATAGTTAGAATAACATAAGAACAATAAATGAAATATCTACTGATTTTATCAATATTTAGTTTTATTTTTTTGAATGAACAGGCTTATTCGCAGCCAACAGCAACGGTACAGTTTATTGGTGGATATTCCGTTCCATTGGGTGCTTACAGCGGAAAGTTTGGTGTTACTCGGGATCAATTTACCGGCAACGGAAACCCGGATGCAAACTCTTATTTCATGAAACCGGGTGTTAATTATGGGATATTTGTAAAGGTACCTATTAGCAAAAGAAGTCCTTTCAGCATTAAAGGCGGAATTGCTTTTAACGTTTTCGGGCAGACAAAGGAATATATCGAAGGCACAGGAAGCATTACCGTAACCTTAAAGCAAAGTTTATTTGGCATTACAATGGGCGGTGAGTATGATTTTGGAGGAAGGAAAAGTAAAGTAAGACCTTTTGCAGGAGCTGAGCTATCCGGAATTTTCTTTGCAGGAAAATATACTGAGGATTATATAGATGCAGTTAAAACATTAACTCTTAATGCCGCTTTCAGGCTTGGTGTAAACCTGGTGGCAGGTGTTGATGTAACCCTGCATAATAATATTGGCGTTCTTGTTGGCGTAAAATATTCTTTTGCTAACCTGATAAAAAAAAGTTTTCAAGCAGATACAAGAACAAAATATAATCTAAACGATGCAAGCCATACTATAGACAACATTAATTACCCTACAAGAAATATTACTTTCCTTCAGCTATACGGAGGCATTTCTTTTTATTTTGGCAGATAAATTAATAAACTAAATTAATATATGAAAATACTGAAATATTTATTACTAGTTTTAATTTTTTCATCTGTATCCTATTCACAGTTCGATAAAACCATATTACAGGTAGGGGTAGGTATTATTGAGCCTTTTGGTACATCAAAAGGAACTTATTACTCTAACATGCCATTGGGACAAACATCAGTTCTTGGCATTGATACAAACTTTATGCGAAATAATTACGGACTTAAAACAGGTCTTTATTTATTTGGCAAAGCAAAATTTAACTTTGATAAATACACTATAACACGCGGGGTTTTATTTGCAGGATTCAATACATTCAATACTTTCGAGCCATCAAAAAGCGGTAATATAGGTGTTGAGGTAATTAATATTAACAACCAACTTGATACAGTATTAACCAGCGTCAATTACTCATATTCATTTAACGCGTTTTCATTCGGAATAGGTTTTGAGCTTGCTCCAACTGCTTTTACAAGCAAAGTTAGTCCATATTTTGGAGCAAACATTGCATTTAACCTGCTAAGCGGAAAACTTTCAAGAACTGAAAACAGAATTGATAGCGTTTCAACAAGTTTTTCAGATTTCAGAATTGGCGTAAATTTTGATGCAGGAATTGAATTTAAGCTAAGCAATAGGTTCGGGCTTGCTATGGGTGTAAAATTTGATCTTGGCAACATGCTGCTTAAGAACACAAACAGCGGTATAGCAGATGCTATTGAGTGGGGTAAATCTAATGCATCATTAAATGACGAAGAAGGAAGATTTTACTCAGCAATTTATGGACCTGTGCTATCATCAGTTCGCAGGGAAGTTTTGAGCAAGAAAAAAGATATTAACTGGGGAACAATATATATAGCGGCAAATATATATTTAGATAAACCAAAGACAACAAAGACCACAAAGAAAAAGTAATTTTTTTGAATAACTAAACGGGCAAAAAGGTTGATAACGCAAATTGATAGGTATATAATTATTCAGTTTGTAAAAAACTTCCTTTTTGCACTTTTATGTTTTATACTCATTTTCATACTGGTTGACCTTTTCGAAAATCTTGATAAATTTATTGATAACAAACTTACCTTTGCTGCTATATTAAATTATTATTTTTATTTCATTCCGGAAATAATTAAGCTTATTACACCTATAGCAGTATTGCTTGCAACCTTGTTTACAGCCGGCAGAATGGTAAACTTCAACGAAACCGTTGCCGTTAAAAATGCGGGTATAAGCCTTGTAAGATTTATGATGCCTTTTCTTGCAATGGGAATGGTTGTTACTTCTATATCACTGTATTTCAATAACTGGATCGTACCCGAAGCCAATAAGAAAAAATTTTTTATTGAGCGCAACCAGCTTGGAAAGAACAAAAATGTTGTTGGCTTAAACAAGTTATATTTCCAGGATTCTAAGAACCAGCTAATACTTATTGATCAATTTAAAGAAACCGACCTCACAGCAAACAAGGTGTCGATACAAGTCTATAACCCTGATTCACTTAACCAGATGATAAAGCGTGTTGATGCTGACCAGATGAAATGGGATAGCAGTAAGTGGGTTCTCATAAATGCTGCCGAAAGGAATTTTAGCCCGGGTAAAGAAGAGTTAAAAAGTTATTCAAGGATACAGGTTTCAGATATACCCGGTTTAAACAAGATAAACCTTGTGCCTAACCAGATTACCAGAAAACAACTAAAGCCTGATGAAATGAATTATGGCGAGCTTGAAGAGTTTATAGAGAGCCTGAAAAAAGGCGGACAGGATACTAACAGGCAACTTGTAGATTTCTATTCAAAAATTTCATTTGCATTTGCAAGTCTGATAGTAATTATATTCGGGATTTCCATATCAACAGGCTCCCGAAAAAGAAAGGGTTTAGCGCTTCAGTTCGGGATAAGTATTCTTGTCAGTTTTATATATCTTGGTTTCATAAAGATATCACAGTCATTTGGCTATAATGGCGACCTGAATCCAATGCTCACTGCCTGGATTGCAAATATTGCATTTGCAGGGTTTGGGATGATAAATCTTTATTTTAAGAATTATTGATTTTTTTTGCTTAATATTGAATAAATAAGCTAAAATCTTACGATTTTCATTGATTTTATTTTTACAATTGAATATATTTGTATTCTTTAAAATTCATCATTCCGAAGTAGCTCAGTTGGTTAGAGCATCTGACTGTTAATCAGAGGGTCGCAGGTTCGAGTCCCGCCTTCGGAGCAAAAAGCCCATTTAAGGGCTTTTTAAACATAAAAAGGACAACAATTATGTCTAACGATGAACAACAGTTACAGCAGCAAATAAACATTGAAATTGGCGAAAAAGAAGCTGAAGGGATATATTCTAATCTTGCGATAATATCACACTCTCCTGCTGAATTTATTATTGATTTCACAAGGGTACTTCCGGGAATACCAAAATCAAAGATTAGCGCAAGGATAATAATGACTCCTCAGCATGCAAAAATGCTGCTTGGTGCGTTGAAGGATAATATTGATAAGTTCGAGAATCAGTTTGGCGAGATACAGATAATAGGCGCTCCCCAACAGGGCGGCTTTGGTTTCCAGCCGAAAGTTACTCCAAAAGACGAAAAGATAAATTAGAAATTATTTTAAATTTTAACGATCCTGTTGAAATACAGGATTTTTTTGGATTAAAGAATAAACCCCCGATAATACTTTACGATACTTGACAATTTTATTTTTAAATAAGGATAAGAGTTTGGCTATGAATTTGTCCCCCCTTCGCCTCTAAGAAGGAGGGATGAGATTTTCAGGTTTAAAACTTTCTATGATTTAACAAAATTAATAGGTTTCGATTATTACAGATGGGGATTTGTGTTTTGAGAAATCAAAGAAGCAAATGCAACCCCCTTGACCGCCAGATTGACCGCCTTTGGAGGGAGGTGGGCTTGAAGTGGGGAATTTAAAAAGCAGCTTTTCGTCCACACTTATGACAATAAAAAAGGAGCATTTCTGCTCCTTATAAATCACATTGAATAGAACTTACTGATCCTTAAACAATTTCTTCTTCGTGTTTATCCGCAGGCGTGCCTTTAGGATGCTTCACATGATCAGTATTTTTCTGATGATGTTTACTGTGAGCTTTACCATTTCCATTATCATGGTCAATGGAATCATTGTGAACGCTTGGGCTTAAATGATTTGATTTGCGGGTTTCAGATTTTAACCTTCTGTACCTGGATACAAGTGAGTAATAGAAGCCTAAAACCATAACTATCGTTCCGCCCCAAACAAGATTTATAAATGGTTTAGTGCTAGCAGTAAGAACAAGTGTTTCAGGCGAAGCATCTTTTGGAACAGCTTCATCCATTACAGCAATATCTATTGTTGCTTCGCCTGAAACTGTAAGCTTAACAAGATAAAATGTAAACTTATCTGCACCGGGTAATTTTATGGGGATAGGATGACTTCCCTCTTTAGACATTTCCTGCTCAACTACAAGCTTTTGCGTTTTACCGTCAATAGTTATTTCAAGCTCAGCGCCCATAGTATTCATCTTACCTGCTTCCATTTCATCACGGTTAAATTTTGACCTGTCAAAATCAATGAACTTAACCTTCATTCCATTAATATCTTTTTCTTCACCTTTTTTGAAAGAGTGAATATCTTCTGGCATAAACTGACCGCCTTCTTCTAACGACATAGGCGATAGATACAGATCTTTTGTTACTAGGTTAGCTATATCAGGATTTTTCATTATCCCTTCCGAATATTCACTGTAATACATCACGGGCTGAAGCAAAAATGCCCTGTCATCTTTTTGTACTATTACATTAAAATGGTATTTCTCGTGGTCACCCGGTATTTCAGTAGCGCCTTTATAAGTTAAAAGGTAACCACCAAGAACCTCTTTTGGTTCGCCAATAGGCAATGAAACATTCTGTTCTTCTGAATATCTTGAAGAGCCTATTATGCCTAAAAACATAAGCATTATACCAATATGAGCAATGTAAGGACCTGCTTTAGCTTTGTTTTTTCTGAAGATAGTATATGCAAGTTCAGCATTTATATATAATGCAAAAAATGATGCTGCTGCAAACAAAGTAATTAATGGATCTCTAACACCTAATATTACAAGAACAATTGTTACTAATGCTGTAAATCCTAAAGGCATGTATAAACTTTTAAAGAATGATTTTTCTTCGGAGTATTTCCATCTAAGTAAAATACTAATGCCATTTACAGCAGCAATTAATATTGCAATTGGCAGGATCATTCTGTTATAAAAATCTGGTTCAACAGTACCTTTTGCAATTACCGGCCAGCTTGTTCCAACTGCAATTACAATCGCTGATGCACAAATTGTCATTACTCCAACAAATAATCCGGTCTCTTTTGATAATAAATTAGCCTGTCCTTCTGTTTTAACTGTCCTTAAACTTTTGAATCTGAAGATGATAAGTCCTAATCCGCCTGCAGTGAAAAGGCTTAAAAATACTACCAAGAATAGAAAAACTTCTTGACCAGGATCTACAAATGAGTGAACTGAAGCATCACCCAACACACCGCTTCTGGTTAAGAATGTTGAATATAACACCATTACGTATGCAAGGATGCAGAGCAGTAAACTTGTTTTTTTGTATTTACCAACTTTTTCTTCGGCAACCATTGTGTGAATAGCCGCAATTATCAGCAGCCAGGGAATAAATGATGAATTTTCAACTGGATCCCAAGCCCAATATCCGCCCCATCCTAAGACGCCATAAGCCCAGTAACCGCCAAGTATTATTCCTAATCCAAGTATCATTCCGCCAAATAATGTCCACGGCAAAGCAAGCTTCATCCACTTATCATACCTGTTCTTTATTAATGCCGCTATTGCAAAGCAAAATGGAACTGATAGTGATGCGAAGCCTACAAAAAGTATTGGAGGGTGTATCGACATCCAGAAATTCTGAAGCAGAGGATTTAGCCCTCTTCCGTCTTCTGGTATAAATCCCATTTGCACATCTACGGGGAATGATTGCCATACAAACATGAATGGAGATTTTACTATAAGTATAAAAAGAAGGAACGATTGAAGTAAAATGAACACACCCATAACAAGCGGTTCATATTTATCGTTTTTAACATTTCCGTTTAGTTTATCTGAATCTCTGTTAGCTAGATATGGCATAAGGAAAACACCAAGCAAAGCCATAAGGAAAGACCATAGATGAAAGCTCCCTTCCTGACCAGCGTAAAACGTTGCTATAAGCAAGTTCCATGGAAGATCTTTTGAACTGTGATTCCACACGTACGTAAATTGAAACTGGTGCGTTATTATCAGATATAACAGGAATGCTGCTGATGAAATAGTTAAAATAGTAGCCGCATGAAAAAACAGCCTTGCCTGTTTAATATAATTAGCCTTACCGCTTGCTGTAAGAAAGTATAATATGGAGGATAACAAGGCTGCGGCAAATGCACCGTAGATTATATATGGTCCCATTGTTTTATAAATTAATTTGATTCATTTTTAAACTTCTTAACTTTTTTGTTAAGTGATTGAACGTACGAGAACATTCCTGCCCAGACAATAAGTATAATTGCAAGAAGGCCGTAATATGAATGTGTATTTAAAAAATTGTATAAACTTTCCATTTTACTTGTTTAATTAATTTGGAATTGGCATACCCATTGACTGGTAAATATCTTCAATTTGTTTCTTGTTTTCCATTGCTTCAGCATTTTTAGGGTCAATATCCAAAATCTTGTTATATCTCTGCAATGCTGGTTTATATTTTTTCTTTGGTGAAAGGTCAGCTTCAAACATTAGATAATTAGCTGCGCTCATTTGCTTGGTTATATATGTCTTTTTATCGCCTTCTGACTTACTTTTCATATACTGAGCTTCGGCATCATCAGCGGTTTTCATCATTTCATTGGCTTTTGTATCGCCTTTGGTATCACCTGAATTATCGCCACTTGTATTGCCAAGATTCCTGTGAATTGAGTCATCTGGCATAGTATTTTTATCAACAGGCTGCTGTTGATTCTGATTTTGCTGTGGTTTTTGGTTGTTTAAAAGCTCTTTTGGTACTTCCTTTGTGCATGATGATAAAAATAATCCAAGTGTTAAAATTAATGAAAGTTTGATGATTGTATTATTCATATTTCGATAGATTATTTAAGAATTTGATTTTTTACTATTATTGGTTGTTTCAATTGATTTGTAATATACCTTTATTTACCTATTGTTAAAATGCCTATTTTTAAGCAAAAACCTAAATAATTGTATATTCTATGGATAAAATCATATACAAACATAACATATAGCGGAACATTGTCAAATGATTTAAATCATATAATTGAGAATAAATTAATCATTATTCTAATTGAAGTTAATAACATATATTTAAACCAATCAATTCCTTTTCAGCATCAGCAGTTCCAAATGAAACCACAATTACCCTCATAATTTCATCTCTTCTTCTTAGCATTATAACACTCATTGGTATTTATTTGACATAAGTCAAATTAATTGATGAATACATTAATTATATTTGAATTAATTAAAAGGAGTGTATAAAATGTCAAATATTGAAACTGAAGAAAACCAATCACCTGAAATTATGAACATAGTAGAACTGCTAAGTTACCAGCCAAAATCTGTGTTAAGCCGGGTTCTTCTCAAAAAAAATACGGGTACAATTACAGTATTTGCATTTGATAAGGGCGAGGGTTTGAGTGAACATACAGCTCCATTTGAAGCGTTTGTACAGATATTAGATGGCGAAGCGGAAATTACAATATCCGCAAAACCGGTAACACTGAAAACAGGTGAGATGATAATTATGCCAGCTAATGAACCGCATTCTTTAAAAGCTATTACACCGTTCAAAATGCTGCTTGTGATGATAAGATCGTGAATATTAAAATGAAGTAAATAAAAAACCCCGTCCCGAGAATTCGAGAAGGGGTTTTTACTAAATAAAGCTGATTACTACTTAATCAAAACCATTTTTTTGCTGTCTGTAAAATCACCTGAGCTTATTTTGTAGATATAAACACCGCTTGCCAGTGATGAAGCGTCAAAGTTTAGAGTGTGTGTACCTGCATTT
>JAYTUN010000043.1:0-33922 GCA_043744495.1 Ignavibacteria bacterium | reverse complement strand
ATGATTTTCAGGGCTAAAGCCCTGAATTCAACGTATTTTTAAACCCCCGACATAAATGTCGGGGTTAAAACATATTCCTAAGCGGTCAACTTGAGTTACTTAATAACTGAAGTTACGCAAAACACGTAAAACCACCATTTTTGTCATTCCGAACTTGTTTCGGAATCTCGTTTTTAAGCGATTTTTAGATGCTGAAACAAGTTCAGTATGACATTTGCGTAACTTCAGTTAATAAGCACATTTCGTTTTATTTCAGAATAATTAGAAGTTGCTAATTTACTCAAGTTGACCTCTTGTAACTCGAAACGCTGTTTCAAGCATAAATTATTCTAATCTGGATGTTCCATTTACAAACTTTAAATCATTATTAAACAATGACATAAAGAACTCAAACTATCAACTGGAGTAATTATAAGTTTAATTTAAGCAATGACCCCCATGTGTTCCCACATGTCTTCGCCAGTTCTTTGACCTGATAGGGGGAAATGATAAAAAGAGAAGTTTTAACGGTTTCTGAATATTAAGCGGTCAACTTATAAATATACACCATCCTGCAAAACGAGATTAACCACAACTTGCTATTTAACCAGTATCATTCGTTTAGTATCAGAAAACTTAGAAGTTGTTAATTTATAGAAATATATTCCGCTTGGAAATTGTGTTGCATACCATTCTACCTCATAAGTCCCGGGTTGTAATTGCTGATTCACAAGAGTTGTAACTTCACGACCGAGTATATCATATACAACAAGTCGCACATTTTCCCCCCTTGCTGAAAGGGGGGTTAGGGGGGTTCTTGCAACCTGAAACTTGATTTTTGTTGCTGGGTTAAACGGATTTGGATAATTTTGTGATAAGCCGAAATTCTTAGGTATTTCTCCTGATATTGGAGTAATACCAATAACTTCTCCACATACTCCAATTAAAGCTACTTTCATAGTGCTATCACTATTTAATATTGTAAGCTCACCATTATATTGCTGGTTTGCAGCAGTTGGTGTAAATTTTATTTTGGCATATCCATATTGGTTTGCCGTTACAGTTGATGGGTAACTTTCAACAGTGAACACACCGTTATTTGATGTTATAGAACTGAGAGTTAAGTTAGTATTTCCATAATTGCATACAGAAACGAAATAGCTTACAGTATCTCCCGGATTTGCAAGTGTATCAAACTTTACTGTATAAGGTGATGCTGTAATTTTTGCTTTTGGCGGTGTATTTAATGCTGTATAGAATGCCGCAATTCTTTCAACAAATTCGGGGTGGTCAGCAAACGGATTACGGTTATTTTGGAATTGCTTAACTCTGTCATTACGCAGCCGCTCTCTTGCATCAACAGTATCCATAGTGTGGAATTGCCTTAGCGCAGTTTCCTGCGGTAGGGCTAGGTAATTACCCCAGTTCTGATGTCTGATGACAAAATAGAATATTGAGCGGGCAGCATTTCCTTTATGTTGATCTCTTGGTTCAAAAACAATATTATTAGAAGCATCTCTGCCAAGCTTTGATCCTCCGACATTATATGTAATATTAGATACTACAAAACCAAATGGATAGTTTGCCCTTACATTATTTGGAGTTGCATCAGTTGGGAATAAATGATGAATATCGCTTAACATTGGTTCATTGCTGTTAAAAAAACTTTGAGGCCAGGTATGCTCAGTATTGAATCCCTGGTTTTGAGCTTCTGTTCTGTTAACAGCCCGAATTTTCCTGCCTATATAAACACACTCAATTGTATCACCGCCGTAATCATCAATTGTTTCAAACATCCTGTCGCGTGCTGTATTATATCCTAATTGTATAGCTCCGGTAGTTACATAAGTTTTCAAAACTGCTTTCAGAGGCTCATCAACAAGATTTTGGGTGAATGCATATATTACATCAGGATATTTTGATGTAGCAATGAGTCCGTAAACCAATGAATAATGCAGACCTCCATTCGGCACTTTCGTATCTAATATCAAAAAAGCACGGTACGTTAAATTTTGGTATGATGAATAAATGACCCACAAAGCCGTGCTGTCATTTGCATTAATGTAGAGCGTACTCGTTCTTGTATAAAATAATGGTGTAGTTGTCCTTATAGATGTGACGTTAATTACTTTATTTGTTGGATTTTTAACATAGATTAATGCACTATCAAGGGTTTTTGTAATTGATGTATCTAAATTAACGGTAAAAGGAATAATTTGAGCATTAGCCGAAAAGCAGAAAATTACAATTAAACATATAGCCGTAAAAAGCGGTATAAATTTTTTCATAGGGTGCTAAAATACATTAAAAATGACGAATATTCAATTTGATAATTTTGCTGCAATACTTATATATGCGGAATTTAAATTTGAAGTATCACAATATTTATAGATTGTAAACCTGTTATAATATTATAATTTTGCAATATGCAACTAAATAAATCTCCTGTAAAAAGATTTCCGGTAAAGACATACCAAACAAAAGCACCCGCAAAAATAAACATTGGGTTAAGAATACTATCTAAACGAAAAGACGGTTATCATAATATTGAAACGATATTTTACCCCGTGAAGATATTTGATGATATAACCGTTAAGATAATAAAGCTACCTGAAAACTCGGTAAATAATATCATCAATATTACTTCAAATTTTCAAAAGAATATCAGCGTTAAAAAGAATATTTGCTACAGAGCTGCTGAATTATTTTTAAGTGAATTCAAAATAGATAGTAAATTCAAAGTTGATATTAAGATAAAGAAAAATATTCCAATGCGCGCGGGACTCGGCGGCGGAAGCTCTGATGCTGCCAGCGTATTGAAGATATTGGCTAAGCACTTTAAATCGAATAGCATGCCTGACGGTATCCTTCGCTGCGCTCAGGATTTAGGGAGCGATGTACCATTTTTCCTCTTAAGCAAACCTGCATATGCAACAGGACGCGGAGAAAAGCTCACTCCCCTGCCACACTTTAAGGTTAAATATAAAATACTGATAGTTAATCCGGGAATACATATATCCACACCAAAAGCATATAATGCACTTGATATAAATAAAACTAAAAAGCCTGTTTTGGCTAAGATAAGAAAATTTGAAACATCAAATAAATTATTAATGATAAATGATTTTGAAAGAGTTGTGTTTAAAGAATTTCCCCAAATTGAGAAGATAAAATATGATATGTTAAGACTTGGCGCGGAATTTACACTTATGAGCGGAAGCGGCTCAACAGTATATGGGTTATTTAAAGGAATCCCTGATGAAGCTAAGAAGTATTTCCTGAAAAAGAAGTATAGAATATTTACTATCTAGCTGCTAACTATTACGAATCAATGTGTTACAATAAGTTCTGCAGTCACGAAGAAACATAATCTAAAGCATACTACATTATAACACACCCCGTCTTCACCTTCGGTGAATCCACCCCTCTCAAGAGGGGAATTACTGCTTTTATTCACTTCTCGAGGGGGAGGGCTGGTTACGACTCTTCGAGTCGAAGACTCGTAGAGGGAGGGGTTATACACCATTGTGAGCACAGCGATTCCTCATTTGCGAGGAGCGAAGCGACGAAGCAATCTCATCAGGAAACCATTTTGCGAGGAGCGAAGCGACGCAATCTTATAATTTTATTGGATTGCTTCCACGCCATAGGCGGGCAGGCGCTTCGCTCGCAATTAATCTAAAATGAAACACTCAAATTAAACGTTGGTATCTGTTTGATTTGATAAGTATAAGGTGACACCTTGTTTTCCATTCTGAAGCCTGTTTCGACTTTTATTTTACTATTATAAGTTGAAATAACCCAGGCTGCATCTGCTGCGCTTAATATGTGATTTATAATAGCTGTTATCGGACCTATCTTTGCATAATCAAAAAAATCATTAGCTTTTTGTCTTTCAACTGCATAGTTTGTAAAAACAGGGTCTTGGTATGTTTCATACCAATAAGGTCCCTGCGCTTTTGTAGGCATATTAGCAAGGTTAGTCCATCCTGCCTGGAAGTTTTGATACTTGCCTATTAATTCATAATACTGCTGCGAGTTATATTCAGGCATTGTGTGTGAAAAATTAGCGCGCTCACAAACAATAATTTGTTCCCGTAAAATATCTCTATTCGGTTCATTCGGGTTAATACCGTTGGATTCACTGAAACCTTCATTCTTTAGCCAGGCTGCATAAAATCTCACATCCCAATACTTGTCAGCATAAGCTATGTATTCATCTTCTTTGGTATTACCCTTACCGTTAAAATAGAGGTAAGTACCCCAAGCGATCATCTCAACTGCAAAAAATATTCCGGCTTTTAAGTAATTACCGCCGTAAAACTCGCCTGCTCCCGGAACTAATGCAGAAAGCAAAACGCCAAGTCCTACAGATTTTTTCTTCTTTACAGACTGCATATTACTTTCAGCAGTAAGAAACTTATTCTTAGGCGGATTTAATGCTAGATACTCAAGCTTATTAACAGTTGATAACTGACTTATTGAAATTTCGCTGAGCTTATCCTCAATAATTAGTCCGCCGGTTTTTTTCTCCTTGCCGGCAAGAGTGAGCTTTTGCAAACTCATATCCTGCGCAAATAATGAAGATGAAATTATTAATGATAAAAGTAATGCCGATAATGAGATTTTCATATTTTTTTTAATAATTTACTTTTGATAAAAATAAAGCCTTAGCAGGTACATACTGTGTCTTTATTTCGTCTCCCTTTTTAAAAATTGCATTGAACTCGTTTAATGTTAATTTTCCTGATGCAACTTTAAGCATTGTTCCTACAATTGCACGAACCATTGAATGCAAAAACCTGTTTGCTGTAATTGTGAATTCTATTATACCGTCTTTTCTAATCTTTACAACCGCTTTCATTATATCACACATGAAGTCATGGTCATCTTCTTTATTCTTGCAAAGCGAGAGGAACGAATGCTTTCCCTGTATTGCTTTACAAAACTCTTTTGCTTCTTTCAGATTAAAACCAAATTTTATGTAATAAAGTTTATCTCCGTCAATCGCTCTTGGAGTATCGGTTATCCTGTAAATATACTCCCTGCTCTTTGCTGAATACCTTGAACTGAAATCTACAGGAACAATATTAATCTTCTTTACAACAATATCATCAGGTAAAAGTCCGTTCAGCGAAGAAAACAGCCTGTTGATACCTGTAGATTCAAATTTTTTCTTATCGATCTTAAAATTAGCGCATTGGTTATATGCATGAACACCCGCATCTGTCCTTCCTGCACCAACAATTGTAACTTTTTCAACTCTGAAGATAACAGTTAATGCATCTTCAATAGTTTGCTGAATGCTCTTAGCCTTTTTTTGTCTTTGCCAGCCAAAGTAATTTTTGCCATCGTACTCAATTACAAGTTTGATATTAACCTGTTTGTCATCATTCTTAAAAACGCTATTAGGCACTTTAGAAATTCTTTGAAATATTCAGCTTAATACCATCAACCCTGTTAAAATGCTTTATAACGCCTGCACTCATTTTAATACCGCCTGAACCTTTTTCTTTAAGCTCGCTATTATAGCTGTTAGCTGCAAACACTGCGCTTATTCCGCTGATCAAATGATTTATCAATACAGCGCCTGTGACAAATAACCTGTCATTCAGGGTTCTATCGCCGCCAATTTTATCAGCGCGGTACTGGCGTCTTTCCTCAGTTGAGTTCCAGTAAAATCCGTAACCAAGCTCAGGATAATACAGCTTTTCATATTCACCAAATCTGAGCTTCTCGTTATTATACTCATCAACATTTTCGTAGTTGGCTATATCAATAAAAAACTTATCATCTCTTTGTTTGCTTCCTACTGTTACTCCTGCATGAGTAGTTGCATAACTGTATGCATCATCAAGCAGCCAATTGCCATAAACCGTAAATAATGCGTAAGTAAGCCACAAAGTTGCTTCGGATATCATGAAATATTTTCCGGTATTGAAATTGTTTGCATAAACGTGTCCCATACCCGGTAGTAATAATCCGTATATAAAAGCTAAGCCGGGAGATTTCTTAGATCCTTTTACCTTTGATGATTGTTTATTTTCTGTGACTGAATCTAAGAAGCAAAGATTATTCTTATCTTCCTGCGGCGTTGTTACAGTATTTGAAAGCTGAATGATCTTTTTATCATAACTCTTAAGTCTGAAATTTGGATCAGATTTATACTGTGAATAAACTCCTGCAGGCAGGATGATTAAAGCTAAAAACAATATTACGGCAATTTTGGGAAATCTCATTTATATAATTTAATTTATTTCTTTTAACTTAACTCTGGTTTTAACTTAACTCTGGTTTTTAACTTAACAAATATTAACGCTAATTTGTTCAGTGTATTAGCAGGGTTATTTACCCAGAACTTTTTCCATTACTTTAACAAATTCATCAGGTTTTAAGAATCCTGTAATTCGTAAATTTTCAATTTCTTTCCCATTCTTATCTATGAAAGCTACAACGGGCAAGCCCTGGATCTTATACTTACCTTCAACTTCCTTATCACCTTTGGTCAGGTCAACTTTAATATTATTGAACTTCTTAGAAAGTTCAATAACCTTGGGATCAATATAAGTATATTTATCAAGCTCTTTGCATTGAGCACACCAGTCAGCGTAAAAATCAATTATAGTTGGCTTATCGGTTGACTTGGTTATCGAACCATCTATCTGAGGCTGAGTTTGAAGCATCTGCCATTCATATTTACCTGAGCCAACCTGAACCTGCTCGCCAAAATGCAGGTTCATAGAGCCCCATACTATTGCTGCAATTGCAATTAGATATTTAAGTCTGGTGTAAGTTGATGCATTTACTGCTTTTCTATCTATTAGTATCAGGTAAGCGCCTGCAAGAATTAAAAATACAGGGAAGATAATTTCATACAGTTCTATAGAGATAAGCGGCTGCGCAGTATATAGAGCAAGACCTATCATCATGAAGCCGAAAATTATCTTAACACCTTCCATCCACTCGCCTGATCGCGGAAGTTTTGTTATCGAGCTAGAAAATATCGCAAGGAAAATATATGGTAAACCTAAACCAAGTGATAACACAAAGAACATAATAAATCCAAGGAACGGACTTCCTACCTGACCGACATAAACAAGTAAGCTAAGTACTAACGGACCGATACATGGAGCAGCAATGAACCCAACTGTAAGCCCCATTAAGAACGTTCCGAAATAACCCTGCCTGTTCTTTCCGCTGAAGTTAGCAAGAGACTGTGGAATTTTTATTTCATATACGCCAAACATACTGAGCGCCAAAGCAAGGAAAATTAGAACAAGTAAACCAACTACAAACGGACTCTGCAGCAGGCTGCCGAATACACCGCCTGTGAGCGCGGCTACGAGTCCAAGCACCGAATACGTTACTGTCATACCCAGTACATAGGCTATTGCCATCATCAGCTTGCCTCCCTTGCTGTTTGATACCTGTGCGCCAAAATAACTTATCGTAATAGGTATCAGCGGGTAAACGCATGGCGTTAAATTTAAACCAATGCCAAGAACAAAAATAATTAGCAGGGCAACTAACATTCCGTTCTCTTCTATGTATGCTGCTATCTGGTTTTTGTTTTCAGGAGATGTTGATTTTTGGGTTGTGTCTCGTTTATTTTCAGTAAGCTGAATATTTTGTATTGTTGTATCTTTTTTCTGAGTGTTATCTATCGTATCCTTTTTTTCAGTCGAATCCTTCGGAGTAACCGTTTTTGAAGTATCAACTTTTGCAGTATCTTCTTTAATAGTTACAGTAACCGAAAACGGAACGTCTTTAGGAGCAAAACAGGCTCTATCGTTGCATGCCTGGTAATTCAGTTTTCCAGTTACATCATATTTACCGGGCTTAATATCTTTTGATGCCTTTAAATTAATTCCAATTGTTATTGAGCCTTCATATACATCAAGCTCGGTTTCTGAAAAGCTGAATTTGAATTTATGCGAACCCGGCCAGGAAATTTTCCCGGCTTTCAGACTGCCTGCATCAACTTCAAGTGTAGTGGGAATTAGATCAGGGTCGCTAACGTTGTTAGCATTTATATGATAGCCGGACTGTATATCAGCTTTCAGATTAACGCGAATGTTTTCACTTGCGAAGAAATCCTTCTTTTGTGGAGCCGCGCTTAACGTAACGTATTGCTGAGCGTAGCTTAGGGCAGATAGTAATAGTATAAATAAAACAGAACTTACTGTTTTTGCCAATTTTACCAAAATTTAATTATTTTAATGCTTTAATCGGTAAAATTATTCATAGATTAGGTTAAATTCAATGGAAATTGATAAATAAATCTAAGATTTATTATTTGAAAATTCAAGTCGTTTATGCAAATAGAAAACCAGCAACCCAGTTAACGCTCCGCAAATCACAGCCCATATCATATCATGTATCAGGATTTGAATGCTCCACTCTTTTAGTATTCCAATTATCATAAAGCTGAAAAATCCGATAACCGATAAATTATAATACACACCCCACATAACAGCTTTTATAAGCGAAGTTTCAGGTTTAACTGAACGGCGGTAGAAATATACAAAGCCGTAAACAAGCAGTGCATTGGCAAAGTTCATCGCCCATATGTTCTGGTCTGTGATAGAATATACCGATGAAATTGAATAATAAACCTTATGCATCATATTATTATGCCAGAAGAACCATAATACTGTATATTGAATATATGTCAGCGTTGCGATTAAAATAAATTTAAGATTGAAAATTTTTAACATTTGAGTTTAATAATAATTTTTAAACATTTCGCTCCTACGGAGCTCTATTTTTTTTAATATTTTTCTACAACATATCATCACTAACGGGGTTCTAATTTTAGGATAAACTTTAACTATTCTAAATTTTGATAATTCTATATAATATATTATGAAATGAATCTATATTTTTAATTGCATATATTTACATCAATGATTTTAGCTCCGTTAGGAGCGACATGTTTGTAATAATTCATCGATACAAATCGTCAGAGCTCCGTAGGAGCGGTATGTTAATCATTATAAAATTCAAAAATATATTTAGGATTATATTCAACATTAAATTTCTCCAATAATTCGACGTATTCCTCACGAAATGTTTTCTTTTTATGATGTTCTTCCTGATTCAGAACATATTTAACAACCTTATCAATATGAGAATGTGAATATGAAAATGCTCCAAAACCCTGCTGCCACGAAATTTTCCTCTGATAAATTTTTTATCATTTATAAAGCCAGTTGAGTTTGACTTAATATCTCTCACTAAATCTGAAATGCAAATATCAGGTGTAAATCCAACAAATAAATGAGTATGGTCAGGCATACAGTTTATTGCTAAAAGCTTTTGTTTCTTATTTTTAACAATACCCGTAATATATTTATGCAGTTCTTCTTTAAAATCTTGTTTTATCAGATTTTGTCTGCCTTTTACAGCAAAAACTATCTGAACGTAAATTTGTGAATATGTGTTTGCCATAATTATTAACATTTCGCTCCTACGGAGCTCTATTTTTTTTAATATTTTTCTACCTTCTTTCGCTACGCTCAATAAGGCAAGCAAACATAACGCTCCTAACTGAGCTGGTTTAACATATCCAATTTGACATTTGAGCTTTGGGTTTTGACATTTTGCTTTCACTGTATCACCTGGCTTATTAACGATACGCTAAATATGCTCAGCAAAAACCAGCCTATAAAGCCTTCAAGTATGGTTAAGTACCTTGGCACGCCTTTAATTGGAATTTGACCGAAACCCAAAGTAGAAAATACATTTAGGCTGAGTGCAACTGAATCAAGTATGTGAATTAATAAGAACCATAAGACCGTTAATACAAAAACAAAGCCATACATTATAGTTGCAATTATCTTTTTTGTCCCGCTCAATGTTTCCCATTCATCGGGGAATACATCAATTATCTTATAAAACAACTTAGTTGGCTTATTCCTGATAAGCTCAAGGAAATAAAGGGGCTTACCAAAAATATTAAAGTACCATGGTACTTTGCCTTTTGAATCTGCAACAAACTGGATATAAACAGAATATGTAGGCGCTTTATCTTCCTTAGCCAGTACGGAATCTTCAATTTCAAGCAAAGTTTGAGGAGATGAAAGGTATCTGCCGTATATTTTCAATTGATCAAACATCGAGCGCTTATGGAAAGAAAGTATTGAATAAGGGAAGAAGAAATATATACCTGCAAAGAATAATAATACATAGAATGCTATCTGTATAGCCTTCAGCGGATTTGTGCCGTAATCACAAAAAATTTTCAGGAATACATTCATAAGGTAATTAAAGAAAACGCTTTTATCCTTACCGCTTGTGTACAGTCCTTTTAAATATGTTGTTTCTATATCTTTCCATTCAACATAACAGGCATTTGCTGCAATGCGGTTACCTTGAGACTTAAACGCATTGTAAAAGTTTGCATAGCAGCTTATCAGGCTTGCAAAGCGAACTTCACTGCCGATGCTATCAATATATTTGCCGTTGTACGTCTTTTGATCTTTATGGTCAAAGATAGATATCCTGTTATTTGCAACTGTTGACCATTGCACTCTGGTGTTAATTGGATTAACATTGAATGCATCAAGTATAAAGTTACCGTTATACTTACATTCATTGGTCACAAATGCATTTTGAATTGTCGATTCAGAGAGATCAACAGAACAATTAAAAGTATTACCTGTTAAGCTTAGATTTTTGAAATCAGATTCAGTGAGGGTAAGGAAAAATTGCGGGTTACTTCGTAAATTTTCAGGAAGACCAAAAACACAATCAGAAATATCTACATCAAACCCGTTTTGTTTGTTTGCGAAGCGGAAAAGTCTTGGTTCCATATCAAGCGCATCTGTATCGCCAAACAAAGAAGGATTAACAGAAATATTGCAGTTCTTAAATGTAAGCCTGTCCTTTACATCATTTCTAAAAAATTTAAATCCATGCTCAAGGCTACAGCTATCAAGATCAATGAAATCGATATTATTATTATAAAATCTTAATGTTTTTTTAAATGTGCATTCCTTAAATATTGCTTTTATAGGAGATGAATTTGCAATGGCAAAGTAATCCATAAATGTAATGTTCCTCAACACCAGCCAGTAGTCAACATCAAAATCGCAATTTAACAGCCTGATACTTGCCTTAATGTATAATTCACCTTCACCGCCGCTAAATCTTTTATCCATCCCTACTTTATCATCAGGCATTAGGTATCTGATCTTCACATTTTCAAATGTGGTGTACTTAGTACAATTTGCCATTTCATTTATGAATTGAGTAAAGGTAACGGTTTTGCCGTCAATATCTGAATCCGCCCAAAGTTTGAGCGGAGAAATAAATATCAATATTATTAGTAATTTTTTCAAAGCCTGTAAATTTATCTAAATTGAATGATTTATTAAAGGGTAAATGAACACTGAATACAGAACATATTCGTGCCACGAAATTAGTAAGCATATAGATAATTGAAATATCATTGAAATATCAATATAAATTGGATATTCAGAATATTGAATTAATCTTATTCGTGGCACGAAATTTATAAAGGAAAATCCCCTCTTACTTTTTTACAGTCAGAGGGGACCACTTTGGATGTTAGGAGAAAAAATGAGGTAAAAATTAGAAGGGGTTAATTGTATAAATTGCAAATATTATGTTTTTTATGTTTTTCATTTTTATTAACTATACAAATATAGCACACGTTAAGTAGTTTGTATGTAGTACATCAAACTAAAGATATGTAGTGAAAAAGATGACGTAATAATGTTAATGAAAACGTATTTTATAGGGTTTGTGAACATTAATGAGACCCTTTAGCGCCAGAGGCGTGCAAGCGTTTCACTCGGGGTTTTAAGCCTTTGCAAATCGTATCCAAATATCCTTGCCTTTTTCATCAACAGGGGCTCCTGAAGTAAAAATAATAGTTGATCCTTCAGTAACATGTTTCTTTGCAAGCAATATTTTCTTTGCGACCTTAATTGCTGAATGTTCATCAGGCAGATCCTCAAAATATATAGGGATAATTCCCCAAATAAGCCTAAGCACATTCATAACTTCAAAGCTGTCACTCATTGCCACTATTCTTGTAGAAGGCCTGAATTTACTCATAGCCTTCGCCATTCTGCCCCTGCGTGTAAATGAAACCACTGCTTCGGCTTTCAGCTGAACAGCCATATCACAAAGCGCCTTTCCAACTGAATCAAATACAGTTTCTTCAATTGTTATAATGCGGTCATTTATATCATTCTTTACAAGGTACATGTGCTCTTCGGTTTCGACAAGAATACTCTGCATCATCTCTACTGTCTCAATAGCATATTCACCAACAGATGTTTCTCCGCTTAACATAACAACATCGGTACCATCCCAAACTGCATTGGCAACATCCGATGTTTCGGCTCTTGTAGGCACGGCATTATGTATCATTGATTCAAGCATCTGCGTGGCAGTGATAACCATTTTACCGTGTCGGTTGCATTTGCGTATGATACTTTTTTGTATGACCGGCACTTCCTGGGGAAGCATTTCTACACCCAGATCGCCTCTTGCGATCATAATACCATCTGAGGCTTCAAGTATCTCATCAAAATTTCTTACAGCTTCGGGTTTTTCAATTTTCGCAATGATGTTTTTATCGAAACCCTTATCGGTCAGATATTTCCTTAATTCAATTATATCACTTGCCTTGCGGACAAATGAAAGCGCGATAAAATCAACCCTGTGAGTTAGCGCAAAATCGAGGTCTTCATAATCTTTGGTCGATAGCGATGGCAGGCTCAGCTCCATACCGGGCAGGTTCATTCCTTTGCGGGGTTTTAGAGTTCCGCCTTCAAGCACAGTACAGAAAATTGAATCATGGTCAATTGCTATGACAAGAAGTTTGATAAGCCCATCATCAATATATATGTTATCACCAATCTTTGCATCAAGCGCAAGACCCTTATAGGAACATGAGAACTTTTCTTTTGTGCCAACTACATCCTGCATTGTAATTTCAAGATGATCGTTATCCTTAAGCTCATATTCAGGCAGCAGCAGCTCTCCTACACGTATTTTAGGACCCTGAAGGTCAATTACTATTGCAATTGGTTCGCTGGTTGCAACACAGGCATCATTTACATTTTTAAATACCTGGTCATAATAATCGTGGCTTCCATGTGAAAAATTCAACCGCACTCCGTCAATACCGGCTCTAATAAGCTCTATCACTTTTTCTTTGGTATCTGTTGCAGGACCAATTGTTGCAAGTATCTTAGTATTCTTAATGGCTGATTTTTTACCAGATGCTTCTTTGCTTACTTCAGATTTTATCTTTAACTGTTCTGACAACTTTTATTATCCCGTTTATATCAAACAAATTAACTGGTTTATCTTTAACATACTCAATTACACTTTTATGAAATCCTTTTTTTGAATACAAATTCAGGAAGTCACATTTATTTTTTTCTTTTCTATCCAGCAATTTATTAATTTCTTCTGTATCTTTAAATTCAGTAATTTTAGTATAGAAAGAAAAATAATAATATTTAAGCGAAGCCACGCCAGAGGGCGCCACGTCTGAGCCGGGTGTAGGCACGGCATCCTTCGGATCATTAAATGTGAGTATCCTGTCATCCTCAAATTCCTCACTTGCCATATCGGCTTTATCTTCATATCCAAGATGCAGATAAAGACTCATAACTTCTTTTTCTATGCTAAGCCCGTCAAGCATATTCCAGAAACTGTAATCTTTCCTTATCTTCCAGAAATCATAAGTATCACGCTCTTGGTTATATTTTGTAATTATTTTATGCTCATCAGTTTTTGCCCTCACCTGCTTGAAATAAAACATTTCAGCAAGCTTAAACAGCAGAGCCGGAATTCCCACACATATAATACCCATACTTGCAAATAGAGTTATCTGCATTACAATCTGGATGAATGTATCCGGCTTTACTTTATCAAAATAAAGTACGTACAATACCAGACCGAATGCAAGCCCGATACCAATTGTTAAATGATGAGTAAGGATATCGGATATCTTCTTATCTCTCGATTCTGCAACCTTGATCTGTGACTTTGTTATCCCAAACTTATGGAATGTTGGTACCTTCATTTGTTATTTCAGATTATTTACTATCTGGTTTCAGTATGCATTGTGAATTAGGAAGCACACCAAATGATGCAACATTCCATGTTGCTGTTAATGTTTCATAGTTGATAGCAAAATCCAAAGAACTTTGTTCACTTACTTCAGTAAGCGGACTGCCTGCAACAGGAGTAACAGGATTATCAGTAAAACAACCTGTTCCATTATTATATAAGCTTAAAAGATAAGCATCATTACTGCCTGCGCCAAAAGAAGATGTATTGCCTGCAAGAAGAAAACCGCCGTCTGATTTCAGAGAAATAGAAGTTCCGGCGTCATTTACTGCACCGCCAAATAGTTTTGCGTAACTGAACTCACCGTCACCAAACAACTTAACCAATGCTATATCCTGCTGGTTCTCAAGAACGTTTTGCATATTTCCTGCAAGCAAAAAACCGCCATCGCCAGTTGGCAAAACTTTATTAAAGTTTGCCACTCCCTGGGCATTTCCGTCAAATGTTCTTGTCCAGTAAACAAAGCCATCCTGGTTATCGATATTGAATACATACGCATCCTCATCTGCCAGGCCGAATGAGCTTGTTGAGCCGCATGCAATAAATCCGTTGGAAGCATTCTGCAGGTCTTTGATATTATCAAATCCCGCGCCGCCATAAGTTTTGCTCCACCTTAAAACACCATCACCATACAATTTTAAAATATAAGCATCACCATTAACACCGAAACTAAATGTATAACCTCCGATGATATATCCACCTTCGGGAGAGCTCCTGATAGAATTGCCGAAATCATTAGTTGTGCCGCCGTAAATCCTTGCCCACATTATAGAGCCGTTTTGATCTAATTTTATCGCGTAAATATCATAACCTCCAATGTTGAATGAATTTGTATATCCTGTTAAAATATATCCGCCGTCATTTGTTTGAATTACGGCATTACCATAATCTTCATTCCAGAATCTATAGTACTTAGTCCATTCAATAACTCCTGCTTGGTTTATCTTCATTGTAAAGGGGTCAAACGTTCCGCTGAATGATGAAGTTGTTCCGCTTATGATAAAACTGCCATCGCTTGTTTTTTCTATTGAATTTGCCTGGTCATTTCCACTGCCGCCGTATAAGTTTGACCAAACAATATCTCCTCTGCCATTAAGCTTCATTATGAATATGTCGTTATCTCCAAACGCGCCAGATATTGTATAGCCGCACATTATCACGCCGCCATCATTACATTGCCTGGCGCCTGTAATAAGATCAGATAATGTTGTACCATACGTTTTGGAAAAAATTTTGGTTGTATCAATTACAACGGGCGGGTCAACATGAACTAAAACTTCTTCACCCTGCCTACAGGCTGAAAAATATATTGATAAAAAAACTAATGTGTAAAGAAATATCCTAACTGGGATGGCTTTAATCATAAAATTTTTTAAATTTATAAATACCCGTTTCTAAAATTGGGTGTTTCTTTAAATTGAGCGTAAAATATACTGTAGGATTATTGTGCCTGACCAGTATAAAAATGCAATTAAAGAAACAATAAACGAAAATATGACTAAAACAGAGCTTAGAACAAATACCGTGAATGCGGTGTAATAAATAAACCCGAAAAGCCTATCCATGCATACTGAAATATTTATTAAAAATAGCCATAAATGTAAAATTTTGCAAGTCTTTACATATCCAAATGAAACGATTTATATCCTATTTACATTAAATTAACAGAAAAAAAATGTTTTCGTAACTATGTATTTATTTAAAGTTAAGTATAATAAAATACAGGTAAATTATTGGATTACTTGATTTTTAGCTTGCTTTTTAATTATATTTGTAACATTAAGGTATGGGGAGACTATAAATAAACCAAGTTACCGTATTTTATAAAAGGTGTATATTAATAAACTAATAGTCCGAAAGGACGGGAGGGCATAAATGAAGCCGACAGTTAAGACAAAGACCGATAATCCGTTAATCGAGCTGATAGACGATGAAACCTATAATAATTTGAAGAAATACAAATTATTGGACGAAAAAGCTATTCGCGACTACAAAATCCGCCAGATGTATAAAGATATGAGAAGAGAAATGAGCGCTGGCGAAGCTATTGATAAGATACAGGAAATGTTCCCTTATCTTCAGTTTGATACAATAAGGAAGATAGTTTACCAGGTTTCAAAGAAGTAATTTTCTAGAATAAATGTATAAATGGCTGTAAAAGCTGAACTGGCTATAACAGGGAAAATTAATTGAAAAAATCCGGAATTAAAGCCGTACATACAAACTCTTCGAAAAGAAATAATCCATTTGATATACCCGTTAACCAGGACTTAGTTAAGGTCCTGGTTAACTTTATACAACAGGAAACAACACGCTTTGGCTTAAAGAAAGTTGTACTGGGCTTAAGCGGCGGAATTGATTCCACTGTTGCGGCTTACCTTGCCGTAAAAGCGCTTGGGAATAAAAATGTTTTTGGCATTTTAATGCCGTACAAAACTTCCAGCGCTTCGAGTATAAGCGATGCACTTACAGTTGTGAAAGCTCTTAAATTAAAGAGCATGCTAATAAATCTTACCGGAGCAGTTGATGCCCTTTCAGAAAATGATCCCGACATATTGAAGAACAAAATCCGCTTTGGCAATATAATGGCAAGGATGAGAATGATATGTTTGTATGACCAGTCAAACGAAAAAAAAGCATTAGTACTTGGCACTGGGAATAAGACAGAGATACTCTTGGGATACTCAACATTGTATGGTGATAGCGCTTGCGCGATAAATCCATTGGGCGACCTGTACAAAACTCTGGTATGGCAATTAGCTGAATTACTTAAATGTCCCAAACAAATAATAAAGAAAAAGCCATCCGCCGATCTTTGGAGCGGACAAACTGATGAAGGCGAGCTTGGCTTCACATACAGCGAAGCAGATGAGCTGCTGTATTATATGATAGACCAGCGGTATAGTGATGAGGAATTGATTGATATGGGATTTGATAAAGCATTCATTAAATCATTGCAGGCAAAGATAAGGTTCAATCAATTCAAACGAGTACCGCCTATAATTGCAAAGGTCAGCAATCGAACCGTAAATATTGATTTTAGATATAACAGAGATTGGGGAAGCTGAAGACAATTAGCAATTAACAATTAACAAAAGCAAAAGACTACCGCAAAGTCGCTAAGTCGCAAAGAAAAGCAAATAACATATACAAAGAATTAAACCGCAAAGGTCGCAAAGAAAAGCAAATAAACGGCACAATAAGCAAAAGACTACCGCAAAGTCGCAAAGTCGCTAAGAAAAGCAAATAACATTTACAAAGAATTAAACTACCAAGAACGCAAAATACGCCAAGATATTTTTTTGAGTAACCCCACCCTTCAGAGTTTGTCACAAAACTACTTTTGCGAGGAGCAAAGCGCCTGCCCGCCTCAGGCGTGGACGAAGCAATCTCATAAATTCAACAAAATTTAAACATTCTTTAATCTTGATTATCTTCAAAACTATAAAAGAATGAGTTTTGAGACAAACCCTTCAGGGTGGGGATTTAAGCAAACCCATAAACGGGACTTTAGTCCCTAATTCATTTAACAAAGTTGTTGGTGACCACGTCAGAGCCGGGCAGGCAACACCAACAACTGGGGAAAAATCAAAAGCATTTCACCACTGAGGCACGGAGAACACGAGAAAAACAAAAAAAGACAATTAATACAAACTATAATTCCCCTCTGGAGAGGGGTGCCGCGAAGCGGCGGGGTGTGTAACACTTTATCTAACTCCTCATAAATTCTTCAACAAGCGTCAAAACCTCTTCCGGCTTATCAGCAAACATTTCATGAGAGCAATCGTGTATTTCCTTCAACTCACAATTTTTAAGTTTACTACGAATCTTTTCCGCAAGCTCTGCTTGCAGGAGTGAATCCTCACCGCCCGCTTTTAACAACAGAACTTTTACATCTATTTCAGCAAGTGCGTCAAGAAAATATTGTTTAACGCTGTCGTTAACCAGTCCGTTTAATAGATTATCATTTATATCAGGAACATTTTCTCGTACCCGTGCAGCCCATTCATTTGTCAATTTAGGATAACCCGGCGCGTAGTCAGCAAGTATTAATCCTTTCACTTTACCAGGATACTTAAGTGTATAACATGAAGCAATTCCCGCTCCGTTTGAGTGTCCCATTAAATAAAACTCATCAAGCTTTTCATTGCTAACAACACATTCAATATCCGATACCTGTTCATCAAGCGAGTAGCCGGTCTCCGGCTTTGAACTCTCACCCCTGCCACGAATGCTAATGAAAATTGTATTTAGCCTGATGTAATTCTTAATTTCCTCATATACATCACCCGCGCCAACAATAGCTCCGGGTACAATCACCAATGGAATATTCGCGGCATCTTCATTTACATGAATATACTCGATGAGCAGTTCATTATTTTCAGCAAATTTTTGTGGCATGTGGTAAAGATAGTGAAAAGAAGAATACAAAAGCAAAAGTAAAAAAGCAAAAGTAAAAATGAAATAAACACAAGATAGCCATCCCGCATCACGCTACCGCTGTGCGGGACAAGCGCCGGCACGAAGTCACAAAGAAAAGCAAAAAAAACAATAGGTCAGTAAAATTTCCCTCTCCAGAGGGGTGGACGGCGATTCTGCTTTGCCGGACGGGGGGTGTGACTTAAAAAAACATTAACCGCTCCGATCCAAAGGATGCTTCGCAAGGAGCCCCTTTGGGGCCAAGAACGCAAAGTACGCCAAGATATTTTTTTGAGTAACCCCACCCTTCAGTGTGAGGATTTAAACAAAGCTAAAACGGGACTTTAGTCCCTAATTCATTTAACAAAGTTGTTGGTGACCACGTCAGAGCCGGGCAGGCAACACCAACAACGGGGGAAAATCTATTGAATAGTCTTTATAATGTTAAATATGTAAATTTGAAACTAACAAAACATTATGAATCAATGAATCTGTTTAATGATATTAAAACAATTAAGTCAAGTCCATTAACGTCATTTGATTTTAGCTTAAACGCTATAAATATAGTATTTGAAGAAGTATCTAATGCTAAAGAATATATTAAGATAGCAGTTTTTCAGATTCATCATAAACAATTATTTGAATTATTAATACAAAAGCTAAAACAAAATGTTCAAGTCGAAATCATTACATTGCCATATGATAGTATTTATGATAGTGTAAGACTTGTAGTAGAAGGATTATTTGAAGAATTGATTAGAAATGGTGGTAAAGTTTACTTTAATAAATGGAATGTTGGTGATCCAGAAAGAACATCTACAGCAGTAGGTAAATGGTATTCTTATCATGGCAAATTTATTGTAACTGATAAAGCAGCTATTGCATTATCAGCAAATTTTACGCAAGAAATTCAATTAGATGCTTGTTTAATTTATAAAAATGATCCTAATAAATTAAAGGAGTTTAAAAATAAGTTTGAATATTTAAAAGAATTATTTGTTACTGAATCAAATGGTAATGATGGAATAATAAAAGAGAAAATATTAGCGACAAAAATAGTCGGTGTAAATGAAGTTTTCCGTTTACCAAAAGTAATTGAAACCAAAACACATACTAATAACTGGATTCAAGAATATCCAAATGATTTATGCCCTGAGAATATTGCAATCAATGATGGATTATACATTTGTCCATTTGATGTTAAAGCAAGAAATCTTATTGAAACTATTATAAAGGATGCTAATCAATATATTTATATTTCTACTGAATCTTTTACAGACCCCGAAATAATAAATATATTGAAAAAAGCCACTTTGAGAAAAATTGAGATGAAACTATTGACAGGCTCTACAAGTATGGATTTCACGGAAAGGTTGCAAAATTCTTTTAGGTATCTGTTATCAAGCGGTGTACAGATTAGAAATACAAAGGAAAGTTTACATGCAAAACTATTGATAACTGATAAGGCGTTACTTGTTACTTCTGTTAATCTAAATAAGATGAACTTAGGGTTCAAAAAAAGTAGCAAATACTGGCGAGCCGACACTGAAACAATTGATATATGTTTAAAGAGCGAAATTATTACTTCTGCTAAAAATAAATTTGATGCCATATTTGAACTTGAATCAGATATATTTATTAATCTAGTTGAAAAAATAAAAAAAGAAGTAACTAATACATTTATAAATCTTTTTGGGTTAAGTACAAAGTCTGATGTTAAAGAGGTAATAGCTAAGTTTATATTAAATGAAGAAATAAAACTTAAACATAAAGTACATAAAATATGTGAATTTATTTCTATGATGACGATAAAAAACAAAAAGAGAACAGTAATAATGGAAGACGTAATTAAAGGATTTATTGTATACTTTTTGTCAAATAGAAAATTAACTTTTAATGAAATAAAAGAGAAGCTAAGTGTTATTGGAATTAAATTTAATTTAAAAGAACTATTGAGTAATTTAGAAAATGTAAAAATTATCGAGCAAGAGAAAAGTTATTATAAACTCAATATCACTTCATTAATATAAAAATAAAATGAATAATGATAGTACAAGATAATTGCGAACAATACTTAATTAAATATCAAGGAAAAGAATTTGATTTAAGTTTTCTTGACCCTCCATTCAACCAAGGGAAGGCATATAATTCACATGATGATAATATGAGGCCAGATGAATACTGGACTTGGATGGAAAGGGTATGCAAATTAATATTTGAAAAAACTTCACCTGGTGGTTGCATTTATTTTATGCAAAGAGAAAAGAACACCAAATATGTTTTAGAAATACTTGACTCGACGGGCTGGACTTATCAAAACCTAATTATATGGAAGAAAAAAAGTTCCGCTGTTCCGCAAAGATATCGAAACGGGAAACAATATCAAATAATAGTTTTCGCAACAAAAGGAACTCGTCCACGCGTATTCAATAGATTAAGAATAGACCCACCCTTACTGGTAACTGAAAAATATAAGAGAGAAAACGGATTATACGTTACTGATGTTTGGGATAATATACGAGAACTTACATCAGGTTATTTTGCTGGTAATGAGCCAATTCGGGATAATGATGGAACACGTTTACACGAACAACAAGCGCCAGTCGCATTGCTATTAAGAATTATTTTGTCATCTACTATGAAATCAGACTTAGTATTAGACCCATTTGCTGGAACTGGTACTACTTACATAGTTGCCAGTCAACTTAAGAGAAATTCAATTGCTATCGAAATTGATCCATTAAATTCCGAAATAATTAAAAAAAGAGTAGCTGAAATAAGTGATAGTGATAATATAATCAAATATAGAAAAGAATATATTTGTACCGATAATTTAGATGAAATATGGAAATCGGAAATTAAGACAATGAGTAGTAAAAATGGACAAGAACAGCTCAAATTAATTAATTCTTAAAATATAATTAATCAATATTTTAGATAAGTCCTAACAATATGAGCAGACTTTTGTAGTCTTATTCAGAGAATCCATCTGATCATTTTTCACCACTAAGCTGAGCCGCTTAGGGTTTTTGCCTGCCTTACTGAGCGAAGCGCTACGCCTTGCAGAACGCAGTGAAGAAAGGAAGGAAGGTTCTTTCTGTATAAAAAATACACCACGCCTATGTTTGGCGGGAAGCGGGGGAAGAAGAATAATAATAACAAGAGCGAATAGAAAATAATCGGTTTTATAAAGTCTACTTTAAAAAACATAAACATTAATAATCAATATTCATCTGATGATTTAATTTCAAAACATATAATTTTAAGACCTTAAGAGTACTTTTATTTCCTCTGATTTAATATTTTCGTCTAATTTAGAATAAATAAATTCAATTTTAGCAATTTTTGTTTCATTAGTACATTCTTGAATATTGCTTAAATCCATATAAAGATTAATTAGTTGCGAATGATACTCATTACCTGTTGATGTTTTGAAATAAATTGATTTCTGAAAATTTTTTGCTAATTCGATTTTATACTTTTCATTAATATTGGAAGAGCCAAATTTTATCATGCTTTTACTTTCATTTAAATCATAATAATATTCGATTTTGGATAGCTGATACTTTGTTAACTTACTTTCTTTACTTTCTTTAATTTCATTAATTATTATTTTATCAAAATAAATCCCTGCTTCAGAAAAATTAGTTACTTTAAATTGAATGGAATATAAATCCTTATCTTCATGCTTAGTTTTGCAGCTATTTATAACTTGTATTAATACATCCTTGTCTGATAATTTATCTTTTATCTTTGAGTAAATTATTGGACCAAAGGTTGAAATAAGAGCAACTGCTATTGCACTCGCTCCAAAATCATTCTTTGGGCTTGTATCAGTTTCCAACTTTACTGTATCATTAACTTTACCACTTAAATTTGGGTAAATACTTTCACCCGGTAAATTCGTTGCTTTTAAATTTGCATTTTTCATAAATATTATTTATTGTGCATTTACAATTTATTTTTTTAACTTGTTGGAAATATGACTATGTGTTGAATTTTTTATATCAATCCCTAAGAATTCTAAAGATTCCGTTAAGCCACTTTGCAGAATTGTTTTTGAATCTAATATCCGACTTTTGTAGTCTTATGCTTTTACCATCTAGCTAAGTTGACTGTGCTTTTTGCCTGCCTTACTGAGCAAGGCATAGCACCAACAACTGGGGGAACCTACCTCTAATTTCAATAAATTACTTTGAAGGATAAACTTTATCAAATCTAATTAATATTTTATTTAAAGAAATATCACAACCTGTAAAACTATCTTCTACAACATCATTTTTCGTGTTTATTGTATCTAAAATCTTTTTAAACTTATTATTTCCTATAATATTTGAATTTAAAAGTTTATTTAACCAATATAGTGATGCACGTTTAGAAAGTTCTAATGCTGCTAAATATTCATCATTATTTGCACCATTATAAAAAATATTTTGAATATTTATTATCTGCTGTTTTCCATTTTTTTTATCATCATCCCTCTTACCAGGATGTCTATGACCCCATGGTGCGAGATTACCATTTTGAGTTATTAAGTTAAAATTTTGGCAAGTGCAAACATCACAGTTTTCACTATCGATAAAAACATTTTTACAATTTCCTGTTTGCAGACCTGACAATTCATTTCCTATAAATTCAAATTCTCTTGGTATAGTCTCATCTTTCAATCTCATTTCAAACTTAATCTTTTGAAATTTTCCGTTATTTTTGAACCAAACAGTATCGGGTTCGAACATTTCTTCCCAAGTTGGTAATGATTTCCCGTCAATGATTTTGTTATTTCCTTCAAATGCAGCAATTAAAACCCAGTTCGAGTGACAGTAAAAATCTTGTATAGCGTGCAAAATTAAACCAATTAGTACAAACCACTTTTTAATTCCTTTATCTTTTTTAAAGGCTTTGCCCATATCTACTACCCAACTATTAATCAATTTCCATCTTTCTTTAATTTCTGCAAAAGTAAACAAATTATCAAAATGAAAGCCTTTTGTTCTTGAAAGACCATCATCATCTCGAATATTTTTATCGGGATAGAAGTTGAAATAATTCTTGCTTGTATCTTCTATGTAGTAATTGTAATGAACTGTATAGTCCTGACTTTGTCTTAAAATATCAGGCACAGAATTTTTACATCTTTTATTTTTATATACTGAATTTGAGATAGATATAAATATTTCACTCAAACGTAACCCATCATAAAGATTTTCTGTCAAAAACTGACCCTTATCCCACATATCTGTCAATAAATTTACAGAAAGTACGATAAACTTTAATTCGTTATTAGTCCAATTATGTTTAGTATTTAAAGGATCAAAATATTCCCATTCATTAATAGCATCTAAAGTTATCCTTGTATGTTCATCAAGCATCCAAACATCATTTCTATTATCTGTATATACTATTAAAGAATTAAAATTAATTAAAGCGAAAATTAATATACTATAATATATTGTTTTCATTTATTTTTCCCTAATTGAAATGAAAATCCAGCATTCAATGGTATATATCCCTTTGCAGTTCCATCATTAAACATATAATTGTATTGACCCTCTAAGAAAAATCTTAATGAACTAACAATTCCTATTGATAAACCAAAACCCCCACCAAATCCAAAATACACTTCTGAATCTGATACAACATAGTTATTTATCATTTTAGTAATGCTTAATGAATAAAGTCCTAATCCTAAAATTCCATAATGCTGAATGCAACCGCATTTTCTGAAACTACCAAACATAAAATCTAATTTGTACGAACTAACAGTAATTTTGCCTATGACACCTATCTCTGGAAATATTATGTTTGAGTTATTTCTGTTTTTGAATCTATTATACTCATAATCTAATCTTAGTTGTAATCTTTCATTGAGAATATATCCTAATGAAAAATGTAGGTTAAATGCTGTTTTAAAGGAATCTGTTAATTGATTTTCATTAATTGGTATAGCCAACCCTCCGCCACCCCAAAGCACAAAACCAGAATTAGATGTTTGGGCATATATTGACATAGAGTAGAGGATTAATATGTAAAATACTTTCTTTAACATAGTTTAAAGTAAATTAGAATTACTATAATAATTGTTCATAACATCTCAAATTCCAAAATCTAAAGATTGAACAATTTTAAATTGAAACCTTTCCTTTGATGGTATGCCCTCAATTGGCGCCCATAGATAACTCAAAATTAAACCTAAGTTTAGAACTGGAATCTTAATTGCTGTAAATAATTTTCCTTTAAATTCAGTTAACTTATTGATTTTTTCATTGTTTGACTCTTGTCCCAAAGCATGGCTAATTCCTCCCTTAACACCTAACATAATAATATCAAAAAACCAAACTCCTGTATTAAAGTTTAGAAATAATAAATTTGATGGTGATAATTTGGTAGTACTTTCTGCTAGTTCAGCTGGAGGCTCAATGTTCTTATCCCGTATATATGAAAAACCTCCATTAAGCCCAAGCATAAATTTGAAATTTAATGGTTTATAATTCCATCCACATTTTCCTGTTAAATAAGCATTTAAATCTGCTCCATAACTTAATATCTTAGATATAACTGTTGAAGTATCGTTACTTGAATTTGATTGAGCATTTAAGTTTAGAGTCATGCCAACGGTTGCCCAAAATGGAGTTGAATTATCTATAATTATATTATTCTCTAAAGTTTGTTTTTTTGTATTTTCTTTTACTACATAAAAAAAATTAAATGTTAATGATGGAGAAAGTGAATTCAAAACTACCTGCTCATTATTACCAATTTCGGTTCTAGCAACAAATCTTAATTTGTATTTTAGCTCTTGTTTATTAAATTCACTGTCTAAATCATCAAGTAGATCATTTAGTTTTCTTCCTTTTATATCCATTAACAGTTTCTTTATTGTATCTCTTTCGATATTTAAAGATTTGATATATTCAATATTCGGAATTGATTCTAATCTTTTGATAACTTCAATTATGTTTACTGAATCTTGCGGATTATTTTTCTTATAATCATCTAGAATTTTTAAGCTATTATATTTTAATTCTTTTAAATCTTCAATAGGTATTCTATTAAAATTATGTGGTAGAAAGTCTGAGATATCTTGACTTTTGATATTACAAATCATTAAACAAACTAAGATGCAAAATATACTCCTCATTATTAACTCTCTTTCTATTCAATTACCCATCCCTCCGGGTGTTTGTCCGCGGGAATCCGCTCCTTCGGAGAAGGACTCCTTCGGAGAGGGTTTGTTTTATTTTTATACTCTACTTGACTTTCGTTTTTTGAAAGTTGCTCTCCATGCCTCTGTGTTGAAAATATACTTCCCCCTACCCGCAGGTGCAGAATATGAATATGCGGCCGTGGAAGTTTAACTGGGCAAATTTGCAATCAGTGCATGGCGGGAATGAGAACGAGAGACATTGCAATTTATTTCCGAACAATAACAGGCTGCATTTCTTCTTTGCAGGCGGTGTTACTCCGCCTATACCACCGCCGCCGCCATTTCCCCCGCCACGGGCGGGTCTGCAGCGGCATTCCATTCTAACGCCTTGGGGCGTCCACCGGGTTACAACCATGCAAATTGTATCGGGACCCGAATCACACTGCGGGTACATTGTCACCCCGCCATCGGGATCAGGGATGAACTCAAGCTTAACTCCCCTTTTTGGCAGGCTGTTAACCTTAACAGGTTTTAAATTGCATTTGAGTTTACCCCATTGGTTCTTATCCAAATGGATCATAGAAATATTTTTGCTGTTAGGCTTAATATCACGCAGATTGACAATTCTTGGAGTTTTTATTTTATTCATGCTGTTTAATAATTAGTTATATCTAAAATTTCTTTGTGCCTGCCTATGGCAATAGTCAAAAAAATTATAAGACTTCAAAAGTCTTAACATATTTCAAGATTCCATAACACCTGAAAACCAAATTATTTTTGAAGATACGAACAGACTTTTGAAGTCTGATAATACAATTACGGCAGTCAAATAGTGGAATAGTGAAAAATTCAAATAGTGAAATAATTAAATAGTGAAATTGTAATTTTTTTTTGAACTTTTAACTTTATAACTTTTAAACCTATGACTCATTAGAGTAAAGTACATCATCTCCATATACCAGGTAACTAGCGGTAAATTTGCTTTTGGTGTCTGTATATTCGGCTAAGCAGAGCATTTTCCATCTATCATTGAGACTTTGTAAATGGCATCCTCTCTTGGTATCGCGCTGTTCATAGTATTATCAAATACTTTCCTTAGTACCACAGGTAGATCCTCCCAGTTTTTTGTAATTCTTTTAAATTCAGATTTAATTTCGATTAATTGCAATAGACAGAATAACTTTCCCAGTCAGATCTTCATTCATTTCAACTGATAATGTTTAATTATGTTGAAGGTAGACTTTCTTCCACGCCATGTGCGCTGTGTCAAAGCGGAGCAAAGTCAAACGCTTCGCTCACCAAGGTACAGTCAACAACCCGGGTTCCTCAAAAGCAAAGATGAAACATTATCAGTCTTCAACAAGAATTACATTCACCAGCGAGCCATCGCAAGAATATTCAAATTGATATTTTAACCCGTTGATTATTTGAATTATGAATGTATGCTCACAATTAGTATTCTTTGCAGCTATATCCGTAGTACCAATTGAAATGATTGTAGCAGTAATGAACAAAACAGCAAGTATTCTTTTAAACATGATTTTTTTTCCTTTTAGTTTATTTGAAGAATTATTTTATATATTTACAAGATTCACGGTATTATGAATATTATCCACCAAACTTTTTTAATTTTGTCGCATAAATATTAACTATTTTAATTTGGAATAATATTAAATATTTTGATTTTATTAAATATTTAGCATATATTTACATAAAATAATATATTAATTGTCGCTTATTAGATTATGGATAAAACCCGAATTTCAAGCCTTTTCAATGATTTTTCAGATAATGATATAAAAAAATTCAGACAATTTCTGCTCTCACCATACTATAAAAAAAGCGGGAAGCTTATTTTATTTTATAATATAATATCATCCGCCAATAAGAGAAAAAAAAAGTATCTATCACGTGAAAAAATTTCTAAAAAGCTTTACCCATCTAAAAAATTCAATGATTCAACAATAAGGAATTTATATTCAAACCTTCATAAAGCCGCCTGTGAATTTCTAGCTGCAGAAAACTTCAGAAAATCAGAGAGCACGAAATTCTTATTTCTGCAAAATGAGTTGATAAGCAGGAATCTAACACGTGAATTTGCAAAGACTATAGCGAATTTTGAAACAGCGGTTTATGATGATGTTGATTTCAATTATTTTTATGTGAAACACCGTGCAGAAGCTAATAAATTTAATTTCAGTTATAATAATCCCAACATCTTAAAGAGTAAAAAAACTGAAAACGAACTTATAACCCTCAATAAATCTACCGCATACCTGGCATTATATTTCATAATTGAGCTTATTTCACACTACATAACTTCTAAAACATTTTCAGACAATTACAATACATCAAGCAAAGACCAGCTGCCTGAGAAACTGCTGAATCTTTTCACTCCGCAGAAACTAATTGAGACCCTGCCTGCAAATGACAAATATAGGTACATACTTCAAATATATACAGCTCTTTTAGGCATGTACGATGATTTTGATAACGAGAAGAAATTTTACCGTTACAAAAAAATATTCATAAAATTTTCAGGGAAATTAAGCAGGGATGAAAGAAGCATGCACAGCAACAACATGGTAACGTACTGCATACATAAAATATCAAAAGGAGGCAATGAAGAGTTTATTGAGGAACTGTTTAAACTTTACAAATTGATAATTGAGAATGAATATTACATAAACAGTTCCTCCGGTCACCTGCCACATGAACTTTTCAGGAACATACTTTTAGAAGCTATCAGGATGAAAGAATTCGACTGGTCAAAAAATTTCATAGATAAATACCATACAAAAGTACAGCCTGCTGTAATTCAGAACATGAAACTGCTTGGATACGCATACCTTAATTTTGCGCTTAAAAAATATAACGAAGCGCTTGATAACATTACAGGAATACATACTGATTTCTTTTTATTTAAACTGAACGTAAAAAACCTGAGATTACAGATATTTTATAAACTTGGTTACTATGAAGAAGCAATATATCTTATTAAAACATATTCAGAATTTCTAAGGAATAACAAGTTTCTGAACCCCGAGAGAAAAAAAAGATATAATAGCTTTATAAAATTAACAGGTAAACTTATACAGTATAAATTAGGCAGCATAAAACATGACCCTGATTATATTAAGCACCAGATATGCAATAATCCGGCAGTTGCGTTTAAGCCCTGGCTTATTGAACAAGCTTCCGAATTACTGAAAACAACACAAAAAACTACCCGCAATCACAACTTACAGGGAACAAACACTTCAAATATTTAGTATTTATAGATATATGCTGATCAAAGTATATCACTTTGTGACCTGCTTTCCTGCCAATCGCTGTCGCAATAATTTAAGAACAAGACGAACGGCTTAGTACACGACACCTAGTTTATAATAAATATGACACAAATTTCACTAATTACACAAAGAAAATGTCATACTCGGTTAAAGAATAGAGTAAATTATTTTTATTGTGGTCAAGGTTTTAGCCAATCCTTAATATAACCGGATTTCAATCCCGGACTAATCGTTATAATGAGATCTTATACTTTACCTAATATGAAGTCTTTGAGTCAGTAGAATTTTAAAGAAAAAAGCATTAAATATAAGTTCATGCATAGAAGTTGTGATTTCACGAAATTATTAGTGACAATTAGTGTAATTTGTGTCGTGTACATAGAAAGAACGGGAATGATAAGGAAATTCATTGAAAATTCATTAATTTAATCATATATTTACAGTTCGTATGCTAAATAAAGTTTTAAAAGCAATATTAATTTCGGTATTTGCTGTTTCTGTAGTATTTTCACAGAAGTATGAAGCATCAACCGTTTTGGAGGAAAAGTTCATTGATAAAAATGGCGACCCATTAACAGGCAAAGGAGTTATTATAGGTGATTTAGATTCCGGAATTGATGTATTCCACCCGATGTTCTTCTTTGCTGATGGCGGCGACTACAATTTTATTGATGTAAATAATGATGGCAAGCTAACAATTGGTGAAGATGGAATAGATAAAAACGGAGATAGTAAAATAGAGGGCAGCGAAATACTCCGGTATATTGAAATAAAGGATAACACCTGGGGAATGCTCAGCTCAATGGGGCAGGAGCCTGGTAGATATAATCCGGGATTTGATTTTTTATATATAGATGTTAATGGAAATAAAAAAAGAGATTTTGGAACAAGTGCAGGATTTACAGAAAATGACCCGACTTATGGCGAGCAGTTCTTTATAGCATTTGATGATAACAATAACGGAAAAATTGAAACAGGCGAAAAACTTATTGCACTTAAAACCTCAAAAATTAAAGCCGTAAGGCAGCGTGATAATGTAATAAGACGACGAGGCATTGACTTGATATATACAGAAGATGATGAAAATGGTCACGGAACTGGTGTTGCGGGATTAATAATTGGCGGACATTACGGGGTTCAGAAAATTCATGGCATAGCTCCTGATGCTGAGATAATAATTTCAAGCATTCGTTACGATTACACTCCCCGCTTTGTGCGAAACTTTCCTGACCTGATAGGCTTTTTGAAAGATGAGAAAGTTAATATATTACTTATAGAAGATGGCGAGTGGATGTGGGAATTTATGGATGGCTCAAGTCCGGAAGAAGAGATGCTTAACCAGATGGCAAGAGACGGCATTACAATAATTGGCGGCTCTGGGAATATGTCAGGCGGGAGTATGGTTTTAATTGATAAAGTTAAAAGCGGCAAATCTTATTCCTATACAATAAGCTGTTCTGGTAAGTCTGAAGAAAAAGTTCCAAAGAATGACGGTGTGTTTTTCAGCTTCCTGTGGCGCGATGATGCAAGCAAAATTAAGTTTGAAGTTGAAACACCGGATGGTAAATTAACCGGTGGGCTAACTGAAGGCAGCGGAATATTAAATACAGGGCAGTATAAAATTTTCTACAGCCGCGATGTATCATCCAAAGGTACGGTTATGATGAAGTTCGGGGCATCTACTCAGGATTCAAATATAGTGCGCGGAAAGTTTAAAATAAAAGTTACCAGTGATAAAGATCAGGAAGTACGCGGCTATGTTGTTGATGTAACACAATCATGGAGCGGTAACGCGAGGTGGATAAACTCTAACGCTATCACAGATGCATCAAATATATGCTTCCCTTCAACTGCTGATAGCTGTATAGCAGTGGGAGCATACGTATTCAATGAGGGATGGATGGATGTTGTTGGCGAGCTTGCAAGTTACAGTAGCAAAGGTTACAATTTAACAGGTAAGCTGGGCGTTGATATTACGGGTCCCGGTCACTCAACATTCAGTACTCAAAAGGATAATTCATACCAGATATTCAGCGGAACAAGCTCAGCAGCTCCGCATGTAGTTGGCGCAGCGGCATTATTGTTGCAGTATGACCCAAAATTAACACATGAGAAGATCAGAGCAATACTTATTAACTCCGCAAGGAAAGATAATTTTACCGGCGATGTACCAAATGGCGACTGGGGTTACGGCAAGCTAACCATTGAAGGCGCAGTAAGATATTTGATTATGATGAGCAATTGATCTCAAGTAAAACCTTCCTTCACTCCGTTCAGTAAGGCAAGCGTGATCCCGCTAAGCAGAAAAGCGGGACTGCTGGGAAGCGCAGAAAGGCAAAAATTAAAAGGCAAAAAGCACAAAATTATAAAAGAAAATAAATCAAATAATAATATTTCAAATTAACAAATGAGAAAAAACAAAAGAGAAGAGCAGAGTGCATACAAAACTTTGCAGATGACACAGAAACAGCAGCAGCAGAGGAGAAAAAAAGTTGATCCTTTGAAGACAAGAGGCATAAAGTATATAGATTATAAGGATACACGCCTTCTTGCAAGATTTGTAAACGAGCAGGGCAAAATTCTTCCATATAGAATTACAGGTATCAGCTCAAAGATGCAGAGACAGCTTACCACTCAGATAAAAAGAGCGCGTCAGCTTGCTTTAATGCCGTTCGTGAGCGAAGAGTTCAGACCGTAATTTAACAAATTACCGATTGTAATATTAAGCCTATTTCTTAAATGAAGCGGGCTTTTTGTTTTTTCCCTTTGCGAGCATAGCGCCTGCCCGCCTCTGGAGTGGAAGCAATCTTATAGATAGTACAGAGAAGATTAACCGTTACCTTATTTATAATTCTATTTATGAGATGACCCAGAGGGTACCCGCTTCGTCCACGCCATAGGCGGGCATGCGCTAAAGCTCCTCGCAAAAAGTTGCTCATTGCTTATTGTTAATTGTTAATTAATCTATCTTCCGTATTCATCATAATATTTTTCAGCATGCTCTTCGTATCTCTTAATGAGCTCAATATTTTTCTTTTCAATTTCGGTTAGATCGTTCCTCACATCAGTATTTAACGGCATATACCATGGCACGAACTGATCGAAAATAAATCTTACACGGCGTGATTTGAATGAGTAACCATGCCTTGCATAAATTGCATTACGAATAATTTCTAAGTCACCTTTATACAGATTTTCCACATCCTTCTTAGTTAGCTCTTGAGTAGAAGCATTAAATTTAATAACATCAGCGGTTAATGATTCTATCTTATCGGGAAATTTGGGATTAGAGCCGTAAAGCTCAGCCCAGCTTACGTTTTCAGGCAATTGATTTTGCGGGTCATAATGAAAATCCTTTTTAGCAAGATTATATTTTCTTTCAGTAACATCAAGCTTTTTATCATTAGATTTCCATGTGCCGGTAAGATATATTTCATTTGTGTTTGCCGAGTTAATATTTACCGTAAAACTGAATTTACCATCATACTTGTCATCTCCGGGTTCTGATACTTCTGCTTTATAATTTTCTCCTTCTTTGGTGAACTTGCCTTTAAACGGGCGGTTATTTCCTGCAACAACGCTGTGTCCATATAGCATATCACTACTTATGGAATCAACAAATATTGTGATTCTGTTTTCATAGACATAATCCTTTGTTTTATCATATACCATTGCTTCAAACCCGCCTGTATATGTTCCAAGTACAGATGAGCTTTGCTTCTTTGTATCACTTTTAGTGTTATCACTTGTGGTTGTTTTAGTTTCGGTTGTATTACTTCCGGAGTTGGTAGTATTATTTCCAGAGCTATCGGGTTTTTTTCCGCAAGACGCGATAAAACATAAAGCAATAACAATTAATATTATTTTCATACTTCTATTATATTAAATTATTTAAAATATTTTTTTTAATTTAATGTACTTCCTGATAATTAATTCAGCAATTATGATATTTGGTATCCAGCCAAGCCACGCAACTAATTCATATACATCCATTGGACGCGGATGGAATAAGAATACCAGCAGAAATTTCCACGCTCTAAGAGTAATGGCAGAGAGCGTTAGAGCAAATGACCTGATAAGAAATTCACGATGTGTTTTAAAATCACCTTTGATAGCTTTAGTTACTGCCATAGAAGTAAACCCTATCCATAACAATGCAAGCAGGCAGAAGGAGACCTGTGATATCAGACCTCCGTTAGCAAACAAACCCATATAAAATCCTGCGGGTCCGGCAAGAAATACAACAACAACTGCATAAACCCAGCCGGTATATCTATGTACCTGATGGAAATTTTTGCGAATATATACAGAAAACTGTGTGAATCCGGCAGGAAGAACAAATATCGCAGTATAAACATGGGTAAAAAATGCAAGCTTGTAAAATGGAATATCAATGACATCCTGTTTAATTCTTAAGAAGGCAATATCTGTGTTGTAGGGGATGTATTGCAGGCTGATCTTGACTAGTAAGTATGCAAAGAATCCATAAATTATAAATAGAAAAGCATAAAACGCTCTAAATCCGGTAATATTATATTTAGAGCGTCTTGAAGTTAAAGTATTATTTTGCATTACCTGCTGCAAATTAAATAATTTGAATTTTACGAATATACTATTACATTAAATACAACACAAGAGTAGAGAAAATAAGTTAAATAAAACGATAAAAATCATACATTAAATTGATGCTAATCATTTTTTCAGATAAACTCCGAGTATTATCTTTGTAACGGTACTTACTAGAGGGCTGCTCCTCGGTAAGGATGGATGAAGGTGGCATTGAGCCATTCACACAAGGCGGACGGGAGTCCGCTTTGCGTTTATATAGGACTCTTATATAAGTGAATCTCTAAAAACTTTATTGTATAGTTTTGACCTCAAAATTTAAACCTTAAAGCTCACATATCAGTTTATATCTTTCAGAATATTTAGAGATGCACTTTGGATTGCATCAACTGTGTTGATGCAT
>JAYTUN010000042.1:0-9663 GCA_043744495.1 Ignavibacteria bacterium | reverse complement strand
AAAAGAGCTGCAAGCCGACACACAAGCCAACGCTTTTGCAGCACATTTAATTTTGCCCAACCGCACCCAAAGCCCACCCACCACCCTGACAAATTTGTTGACAATATTTTTTGCCATTTTTGACGGTGGTTAAAAATATTCTTTTTACATTTGCCAATATTTGTCAAGTCAAAACAAAGCACATTGAAAACAATCGGAACAATACTTAGGGAATTGAGAGAGGCTAAAGGACTTCTTCTTAGAGAAGTTGGAGCTAAACTTTCGCTTGACCCGACAATTTTGAGCAAAATTGAGCAAGACAAACGTATGCCGACAAAGGAGCAAGTAAAAGCACTTGCCGACTTTTACAAAGACCAAAAGAATGAAGTAATTATTGCTTGGCTTTCAGACAAATTAGTTTACGAAGTGCAAAACGAAGACTTGGCATTGCAAGCAATGCAGAGATTAATGAAACTGTAAATATCAAAGTAAAAGCAACTGATGTTTTCTTTACAATTGAAACTGCTGTGCCATTCGGACTGTTAATAAATGAATTGATTTTCCAATTCTTTAAAACATGGTTTCCCTGATGGAAGAAAAGGTAATATAGAAATAACATTAATACAGTTTGAAAATGATCGTTTTGAACTGAATTATTTCGATGACGGCATTGGTATCCATTTAAATGTTATAAACGGACATGTTGTCAGTTTTGGAATGAATTTAATTGAAATGTTAGTAAGCCAGCTCGAAGGCAGTGTTGAACTTATGCCATTTAGCGGAACAAATTATAAAATTAATTTCCGGGGAAGTAATTATCAAACCAGATTTAAATAATCCTAATTAATTGTCCCCACATTTAATATGCAGTATAGGTTAGTAACTTAGCTCTTGCGATGAAAAGTTTGAAATTATTATCCCGGAAATATTAAAAAAATCTATGGAAAACACCTCTTATATTGAAAAGATCATTGAATCTTTAATCAAGCTTGAATCTGAAATTGATGCGAAAAATAAAATTATTTTTTCGAATTTTGATAATAAACAAAAACACAGTATCAGGGATTTCAAAGAAGGCGGTATTATGGTTGAGCATTCACCGGATTTACGGGAACATAGCTCTTCGTTATAAATTATAAAAGCAAGAAGCATTACATTTCAATTTCCTGCTCTCGTCAGGTTCTCAAACTTTACAGTTTATTCATAATAAACATTGAAATCATCCTTTGTAAGGTAGGATTGTTTTATTTTAATTTGATATTTATGATTTTTTATCAATTCAAAAATTTTATTTTTGTTTTCGTTATTGTTTCTTAAATTATATCCCAAAATAATTTCAACTAAACAACTTTTATTAAAAGGGTATATTCCTTTATTTGGATGTTTCCATATTCTATATTCTTGTTCATACTTCCAGATTTCATGTTTTGTGTTAATTGTTTTCATTAATATTTCATCAGGTATCTCAAAATAATTTAATATAGGATACTTTTTTACATATTCAACTTTATGAGTAGCATTAAAAAGAACCATATCTTTTGTAACATCAAATGTTAAACAAGCCCCATTATGTTTATCGGCATAATGAGCCCACATTAATAGATTTTTATTATCAGTTGTGAAACAAGAAACCCCAGTATTTGAATGAAATTCTTGAATAGTCTTATTGCTCCTTTCGTCAAATTCAGGAAATCTAATATATATATCTTCAACTTTTAAATCTAAAACTTCTTTTAGAATATTTCCCTGCTTGTATATATTAGTATTTAATAAATATTGTTCAATTTCCTTTTTATTTTTTTTTATCCTAACACGGTAATTGCAATCAAAAGGGTCATTGAATTCTGAAGGGTGATGAATTAATATGGAATTATTTTCAAGAATTTTTATTAATGTATCGAAATTAACATACTTGAATAATGTCACTGGGCATTTTCCAAATTGCCAATTAATATAGCCATTTTTAATCTCGCCAATCATTTATAATATACTATTATCTTAAAATTGATTGTAATGTAAATTCTAACATAAAAAGCGGGTAATAAATTACCCGCTTTAAAATGCGGAGAGGGAGGGATTCGAACCCTCGATAGAGGTTGACCCCCTATGACGGTTTAGCAAACCGTTGGTTTGAGCCACTCACCCACCTCTCCGGTAATGATTTAGCTCAAACAGAATGCAAATTTACAAATTATAATGTTTTTAATAAAGGGTAAGATTTTTCCAAATTACCGGTATTATCCGCAGGATTCTTCGAATAAGACTTTTGTAGTCTTATAATCTTTTCATAGTCATATCATCTTTTCGGCTTTAACGACGAGATTGCTTACGTGCCTTCGGCAGTCATGCGCTTCGCTCGCAATTTATGAATTCCTCATTACAGCACTTTTCCAATCACAATTTATAATTATATTAGCATAATCACATCAATCAAAATAATACAATGAAGACAAAACTTACTTTTTTAGTTTTTTTAATATCACTTTTTTCATCCAATACTATTTACTCACAGGATTTCAATCTATTCAACCCAAGCAATGAGCTATACTTATTTTCAGCATACGATGAAGGGGCTAATGCATTCAGGTATAATCCTGCTGTACTTGGATTAGGTCACCGGCTGAACTTGACAATAAATGCATTTTTAGAAAATTACAAGGGTACGGTATATTTGGATGAAACTGACCTTATGATAAATTCAGGCTCCATTGGAATTGCAGCAAGGAGTTTTCTTGATCGCTTTAACAAGGATCATAGTTCTATCTACCAGTTTTCCATGGGTTTTGGATTTGGAAATAAATCAATATCAGCTGGACTTTCAGTTGACGCATTAATGCTTTCATATGAAGGTCCTTTAGCAAATTTTATAACTCAAAAGGAAACTAGATATAGACTGACAGCAGGAATATTATTAAGACCATTTGATTTTCTTTCCGCAGCACTTACTTTCAAAACGAATGAATCGTTCATATATAGAAATAACACTGCCAATAAATATACTGTAGGACTGGCTATAAGACCGTTAAAAAATGATCTGCTCACTTTAATGACAGATTTTAGTATCCTGCCTTATTACAAAACAGGTCTGTTTGATAATAACTCCTTAAAAACCGGAATAGATATTAAGGTCACAAAAGGTACCTATCTTAAAGCTAACTATACTGTACAAAATGTACCTGAACAGCGGAATTTTTTTTCACTTGGCTTAAGGTTTGATTTTCCTAATGCTTCGATGATATATAACAACTCATTTTCAAGAATGAAAAACAGTAGTTATAATGAATCCTTTCCGTTCAAATCTTTAGGCAACCATATTTCACTTTCGTACTCGCTTGAACGCAGAAAAAGTATTGTGCCTGAAAGGAAAAAGATAATTGAGATCACTTTATCAGGCTCTTTACAGGATTACAACACCGAAGATATATTCTTCGGACTGCTTGGCACTGGTAAACGTAGCATTCACGAAGTAATTGCAGATATTGATTATGCCGCTAGCGACCCTTCGGTAAAAGGAATGATGCTGAAAATTTACCCTTTTTCAACAGGCAGGTTTGAAATAAGTGCTGGAATAGAGGAGCTTACAAATTCAATGACACGTTTCAGGGCAAATGGAAAAAATATTACAGCATATTTTGCACAGGATGTTGGACCGGGTGAATATTACATTTCAACTTTTGCTGATAACATTATAATGCCCCCGGAAGCAATTTTCTTTTATGGCTTAAGCATCAATGTTGTGAACTATAACCAGTTCCTTAGTAAATATGGCATTGACCTGCAGACATTTTACGCTGGAAAGTACAAGCTAACTTTCCAGGGTTTGCTTGACTCGACTAGCGAAGAAGGCAAGGAAGTTATTAACCGGATTCTTGATATTGTATATGAAAAAATGCTTGCAAGAATTGTTACTGGCAGAAACTTAACACTTGATGATTACCTTAAAGATAAGCTCTCGCAGCCACTCACAGGATCGGAAGCAATTAGGCTTGGTTTGGTTGATAAATTAGGATGGTATGATGACGCGAAGAATATTTCTGAAAAAAATTCCAGGACCTCAAATATTGTTAAATCATTTAACCGCAGTGAGTGGGATAACCAGTGGGGAGAACCATCACAGATTGCAATTATTGGCTTGTATGCAAGCATAACAACAGGTGAAAGCGAACCGCCACCGCCAATATCACTGCCAATTCCATTTGTTGGCGGCGGCCGCTCAACCGGCTCTGAAACTGTTGTAAGACAGCTTGAAGATGCTTTTGCAAATCCTAAGATTAAAGCAATTGTTTTAAGGGTTGATTCAGGCGGCGGCTCTGCTCTTGGCTCGGCTGAAATTAATTCTGCAATTATAAGGCTAAAGAAAAAATATAAAAAACCGTTTATTGTTTCAATGGGCGGTGCAGCTGCATCTGGCGGTTATTACGTTTCAATAAACGCTGATAAAATATTTTCTGATGAATTAACTGTTACGGGAAGTATTGGCGTGTTTACTGCAAGACCAAATCTTGACAGCCTCTTATCTCAGCAGAAAATTAAAGTTGAAAATTTTAAAAGAGGCGAGACTTCTGATATAGGCTCAATTTCTAAAAAACTTGATGAAAAAGAAATTGAAATTATTCAGGGAATTATTGATTATTATTACGATAGATTCACCGCTGCAGTATCGGAAGGCAGAAATATGACGAGGGAAGAAGTTGAGCAAATTGCACAGGGCAGGGTATGGCTAGGCACCGATGCATTCAATAAAAAGCTTGTTGATGAAATTGGCGGATTGTACGAAGCTGTAAAATATGCAAAGAAGAAATCTCAGGTAACCGGAAGATATAAGCTAGTATATTATGCTGTACCCGGCGGAAATAAAATAAATGATATTGTTACTTCATCTGTTATAAGTTACTTCCAATCAAGTTTAATTAACCTGCTTGGCTTTGATGATAACGATGACGGTTTGGAAATTAAGTATTAGCCGCAAGAAATTCAAAACCTGACAGGAGTATATATTTGCGAGGAGCGATAGCGACGAAGCAATCTTATATTTTGATGAGATTGCTTCGCTTCGCTCGCAAAATTGGAAACCTCATTCGATCGTGTCAGATCCTCTCCAAAGGAGTCCTTCGGACAGATCTGAAACTTAAAGTTCCGTCTAGTGCTTTAGCACCCGTTAGGGGTCGAACACTAATTTGTATCCCAAACTGCTCCGAAAGAGCCCCTTTGGGGAGTTTGTCCGAAGGACTCCTACGGAGGGATACAGGAGGTTTGAGAACCTGACGGGTGCAAAAGTATTTGTATAATGATGATAAGACTACAAAAGTCTTATAGTGTATTGTAAATAAATATAATCTTTTCGTTGGCAATACTATTGTAAATTGCTTATAGACTTTTGTAGTCTTATAACTGTTATAATAGATAACAGATAACACTTCATTTTAACGATAGCAGATTGCATCGGCAGTCAAGAGGTACTCGCTTCCAAGTCATAGGCGGGAAGGAGCAATGCTCACAAAATAAACATTTCATCGGAACTTTCCTTTACCTATTTCAGTATAAACCAATAAAGTTCAATCAAATTTCAGTCAAAGTTCAATCAAAGTTCATCAGTATTATGAAAAATATTTTAATAATTATAGCCATATTTATCTGTTACAATACTTTTTCTCAATCACCTTATCAGAATATTAAGATAACTGATGAGGGCGAACCCAGCGAAGTAACAATCGCATTTAATCCAATAAATCCTACTAATCTGGTAGCAGCTGCAAATATTGAAACATATTATTACAGCTTTGATGGCGGTATCACGTGGGCTGTAAGGAAGCTCACATCAACATACGGAGTTTGGGGCGACCCATGCATAGTTGCGGATGTTCGCGGTAATTTCTATTATTTTCATCTTTCCAATTCATACTCAGAAGGCGGCACCTGGCTTGACAGAATAATCTGCCAGAAATCAGATGATGGCGGTATCACGTGGAGCAATGGCTCACACATGGGCGCAAATGCCCCTCACCTGCAGGATAAGGAATGGGCTGCGGTGGATCAGACGTATTCTCCTTTCAGGAATAATATTTATACGGTATGGACCCAGTGCGGACAGAAAAATAATAGTAAAGAAGGAGCATCTATTAATCCTATAGATAGCGCTTCAAATATTATATTCAGTTCATCTACTGATGGCGGTAATTCATGGACTGAAAGAAAGCGAATCAATGAGCTATCCGGAGCAGAATGCTCTGATGCAGGAGCAACAGTACTTGGAGCTATGCCCTGTGTTGGATTGAAAGGGGAAATTTATGTTACATGGTCTTCACCATACGGAATAATGTTTGACAGGTCAACCAATGGCGGACTTTCATGGTTCGATAAAGATATCAAAGCTGCAGAACTTCCGGGAAATTTCAAACTAATAGTACCCGGCGTTTACAGGTGTTTTGGATTCCCTACGATAGCATGTGATTTGAGCAGCAGTAATTACAGGGGTACACTATATATAAGCTGGAGTGATCAGAAAAACGGATACGATAATACTGATGTATGGATATCAAACTCAACAAATGATGGTATTACATGGAGCGCTCCGACAAAAGTTAATGATGATATTAGCAATAAGCATCAATTTTTCAACTGGATGACAATAGACCAATCCACGGGAATTATATATGTTGTATTTTATGACAGGCGGAATTATGATGATGACCAAACAGATGTTTACCTTGCTTCATCATCTGATGGCGGAAAAACATTTTTGAATGAAAGAATAAGCGAGAAGCCGTTCTTCCCGCTTGCAGAAACATTCATGGGTGATTATACCAACATTACAGCAGTAAACGGAATGGTAAGACCTATATGGACAAGACTCGACAGCAATTCACTAAGCGTTTATACTGCAATTGTAGATAAATAATTTATAGCAATTTTATCCGCAGAGTCCCAAACTAAAGTCAGGAAAGCAGGAGACTCTTTTATGTTAAAAGTCAATAATAAATTTCATTCACAATTATATATTCATAATTATTTATATTAAACGCTAAACTATTAAAATATTAAATCAGTCTTTTATCAGTAGTCAGCTAAACAAAGCGCTACATTACATTTTTTATAATATAATTATTTAATTCAGGCACGCAGTCTGCGAATGCAGATAACTCAAATAGTTACTGCAAGAGTCTCGTAGCGTTTGCCTGATTATTTTTAGATTTAATGTTTTTCAATACTTTTACAGTTATTAAGTTATTCCCTCTATATATTTTTGCTTGTTTATGAGTACATATCTTATTCTATTCAATAATCTTCTTGCTATTTTGATTATTGCTTTGTTCTTTTGCATTCTACAGGAATATGACTTAAATGCACTTAGCAAAGCAGTGTCCCGTTTAACTGCTACCCATGCAGCTTCTACTATTGATCTTCTTAGAACACTATTCCCCCTATGTATTATACCCGTAATATGCTGACTATCTCCACTGGAATACTCTCCGGGTATTAACCCAACATAGCTATTTAAACGATCTAAATCCTTAAAACGCCTTACATTGCCTATTTCTGTAAGTATTATCATACCTGTAAGTATACCTATACCAGGTATGCTTAATAAGTTTTCTATATCAATTCTATAAGTTTCTGTTTCAGATAATATCTTTATCTGCTTTGTGATCTCTGATATTCTTGCCTGCAACTGTTTAAAGTCTTCTATTAAAAACTTTAAAGTAATGCTATTGCTCTGATTATTTTCGCAAATACTCTCAAGCCATTCAATATATTTATGACTCCAGTTGGAACGTAAACCCAGTGATGTACAATCTATACCATAAAAACTTAAATGTGCTTTTATCTGATTCTTTGTCCTTGTTAGTTTTTTAACCATTAAATGTCTTAACCTAACAAGCGATCTATCCTGAAGCTTATCTTCTTTGGGAATATGAATGCCTTCTATCTCTCCGCTTCTTAATGTCCTTGCCAGCTTCCGGCTATCAATGGTATCATTTTTAAAACGCTTTTCTTTATCTTTGATTGGTATATCTGCAGGATTCACAATTATACAATCTATACCTACTTTAGTAAAACTCTGTTGAATCCAGTAACCGCTATATCCAGCTTCATAAACACACTTAAATGAACCTCCTGGAAAGTTTTTATGAAGATAATTAATTATGACCTCCGGTTTAGGAGGTGTTGTAAATGTCTTATGCTCAAACTCTTCTGTATATATGCTTACCATCCATGATTTCTTATGAACATCTATCCCGAGTACTCGGGATAAATATTGATTGACCGCTAAAATCTATTTGACTATTTTTGAGTGTTTGCATTTTAGCCTCCTTTTATTATTGCTGTCCGTTGTTTGGACCTATTTGATATTACAAATATGCAAAATAATTGTGAGGCTTGCTTTTAAACATAATGTCTGCGAAGACTGTGAAGTTTCGTTCACTCCCTCATTACCAAACTCCAATTCGGGAATGAATTTTCAAACCTGACAGGTTTTATAGTTTCAATTCAAGATATTACACCGGGTTATAAACATATTTCCAATTGAAAGATTGAAACCTGTCAGGTTTATTTAAATAGCTCACCTTACGCAATTTATCTTAATGGTATTAAATTAATCATAAATTCCAACTAAACTAAAAAAACCACCCGTACCCTCATTGCTAAACTCCAGTTTAGCAGTTACTTTACAAAACAGTGTCTCGCTTAAAAAATGCTTTCCAAACTGGAGTTTGTCCAAAGGACTCCTTCGGAGGAAAGGAGTGTATTTTTTGCGTAAGGTGAGTAAATAGGATAAAACTACAAAAACTTATCATCTTTGCGGCTTAGCGGCTCTGCGTGAGAAAAAGCAAAACACAACCTTATAAAATCTAAACATAATCATGGAGTAGAAACTGAATGGAACAGTTAAAGTGAGTAAATCATAAGACTACAAAAGTCATATAATTTATTGAAATTTCTAACAGTGTTAATAATCAAAAAACCATTGAAGATTGCTTATAGACTTTTGTAGTCTCATAAAATAGCTCAATTTACAAAAACAACCACTTCCCCGTCAAATTATATACTTTAAAATCATAACAAAATTGAGTAATTTGCGGTTATAATCATAAAATAAACCACAAATGAAAACTTCTTTATTTACATTACTATTTATTTTAACATCATCCATATATTCGCAATCACCATATACAAATATTCTAATAGATGCAACACAAGATCCCATATATGGTTTTTATCCTTCTGAGCCATCAATTTACATCAATCCAAAAAATACAAATATTATAGATTAGATTCTCTAACCCACAGTCTCCTCTTTCTGAAAGGTCGAAGACTTGCCGTGGTGAGGGGGACAAAGGGGGGTTCATCACTCTGATTGTTTATGATGTTCTCGGTCGTGAGGTTGCGGTGCTTGTCAATTAGAAACTAAAGGCAGGGAGCTACGAGGTAAGCTGGGATGCATCAGGTGAGCCGAGCGGTGTGTATTTTTATCAGTTACTCAAGTTGACCGCCTCCGATACAGAAACCGTTAAAACTTCTCTTTTATCATTTCCCCCTATCAGGTCGAAGAACTGGCTCTGACAGTGGGAACACAAGGGGGTTATAGCTTAAATTAAACTTATAATTACTCCAGTTGATAGTTTGAGTTCTTTATATCGTTGTTTAATAATGATTTAAAGTTTGTAAATGGAACCTCCAGAT
>JAYTUN010000041.1:0-9741 GCA_043744495.1 Ignavibacteria bacterium | reverse complement strand
AGAAATTAATTAGTCTAAAATTTACCTTAATTTGATATTTTCTTTGTGTAATTAGTGAAATTTGTGTCTCATTTATTGTTAATTGAGTGTCGTGTACTAAGCTCTATATTAACAACTTGTGAATAAATGCCTGTTGAAATTATAACGGTAAATAATATGAGAACTGCACGCATACTCTGCCTCCGTAAATTTAATATTAATATTTGCAAGTTAGTGATTGATTTGAACAGAATAAATAAAGAAATGAAGAAAACCGTGTATAATTCACGGAAAAATTTTTCGAAATGTTTTTAGATAATTCTTTTATGTGATTTTTTTTGTAAATTTGCATAATCTAATTACTATATGAATACTGAATACTCAAATTTTGTAGAATTTTTCCAGGCAGCATGCAAAAGGTACGGCAACGAAGGAGCTATTTTCTGGAAAGAGCCCGGCAGCGGGGCAAATGAAGCAGGGTATAAAAATATTTCAGGAAGTAAGCTAAAGGAACTTGTTTACTTACTGGCAAGATCAATTGAGAAATATAATATAAAACCAGGCGAAGCTGCAGCGATAATTTCCGAAACAAGATTTGAGTGGGTGGTAGCGGATTTTGCATGTATTTCAAAACAGATTGTAACAGTACCCGTTTACCCTACTATGACATCAGAGCAGATAAAATTCATATTGCATCATTCCGAAAGCAGGTTGTGTTTTGTATCTACAAATTTAATGGCAGAAAAGGTCAGCGCTGTATTCAACGAACTGCCAACGCTTGAGAAGATAATCACATTCAATAAAACAGAGCATACGACAGATAATATAATCAGTTTTGAGGAATTGATTTATAATGAACTGCTTGAGGAAAAAGATGCTTACAGCGAAATGGTTACAGATGAATATTTTAACCAAAACTCGAAAAGACAATCATTAAATGACCTGCTGACAATAATATATACTTCAGGCACAACAGGTACTCCAAAAGGCGTATGCCTTTCTCACAAGAATGTGCTTGCTAACATTAAGCAATGCACTGATTCATTCCCCGTAGTTGCCGAAGACAGGTTTTTATCATTTCTGCCCTTAGCGCATACTTATGAAAGAACCGGCGGTTATTACGTGCCTCTATCCAAAGGAGCAAAGATATTTTATGCGAAGAACATTGATACACTTGCCGCACAAATGGCTGAAGTGAAACCAACTATAGTGCTTGCAGTTCCAATGCTATTCAACAGGATACAGGCACGCTTATTGAAAAATATTGATCAGATGTCTGCCATTAAAAGGGCTATTACACGGATTGCATTGAAGATAGGTAATAAATTCAGGGCAAACAAAAAAAATCCTTTATGGAAACTTGCGGATAAAAAAGTATTTTCGGTAATCAGAAGCAGAACAGGCGGCGGGATAAAGTTTTTCATATCGGGGGGTTCTGCACTTAACAAAGAGGTTGCCGAATTTTTTGATTCAATTGGATTGCTGATACTACAGGGTTATGGAATGACTGAGGCATCACCGGTTTTATCTGTTAACAGGCTGGATTTGAATAATTTTGGGACAGTGGGACCGCCGCTTGTGAATGTAGAAGTAAAGATCGCGCCCGATGGCGAGATACTTGCCAGGGGAGATAACGTTATGCTGGGTTACTTTAAAAATGAAAAGGATACAAATGAAATGATAATTGACGGCTGGCTTCATACAGGTGATATTGGCGAAATTGATAAAGACGGAATTCTTAAAATTACCGACAGGAAAAAGACTTTAATAAAAACTTCAGGTGGGCAGTATATATCGCTCACTCACATAGAAGAGAACATTGAACGCTCTGAATATATTGACCAGATAATTTCATTTGCCTCAGATGAGAAGCCTTTTGTATCTGCTCTCATTATTCCGAATTTTGATAAACTGGAAGAATTTGCTAAGAAAGTTGATATAAAATATAGCAGTATAAAAGAATTGTCTGAAAATGATGTAATAAACAATTTTTATGAATCAGAAATTGATGTTCTGCAAAAGCCGCTTGCAAAATATGAAAGAATCAGGAAATTTGCACTTCTTGATACTCCTTTTACTATTGAAAGCGGAGAAATGACCCCAACATTAAAGTTAAAAAGAAAAGTAATCGAAGAAAAACATAAAGAAATAATAGAAAATTTTTACAAATAATACAATTGTTTTTTGAAAACAAAAAAACATAAGTAAACGTTGTTTTATATCCTCTCTTTTTTAGATTTGAATAATGTTAATATTTTGCTATATTTGCATAATAAATGAGTTTGTTATTATGCTAGAAAGCTATGTACCAATATTATTATTGATGGTCGGAGCGGTTGCTTTTGCTTTCATAAATGTTATAGTTTCGAAGATTTTAGGTCCAAAAAAGCCAAATTCCGAAAAGCTTTCAACCTATGAAAGCGGTGTTGAGCCTTATGGAACTGCTCACTCTAAGTTCTCTGTTAAATATTACATGGCGGCAATGCTGTTTATAATATTTGATATTGAAATAGTATTTTTATATCCGTGGGCAGTGGTTTTTAATAGCTTTACAGGCGCGATGATGACTTATGTATTAATAGAAATGCTTGTATTTATTGGATTATTACTGATTGGATATTTTTACATGCTCAGCAAGGGAGCATTGAAATGGAATTAATTTTAAATTATGTCTGATATAAATTCAAGTTTACAGAGTGATGGTTTTTTTACAACTAAGATAAGTGATATACTTGGCTGGGCTGAAAAAAACTCCGTTTGGCCGATGCCAATGGGTATTTCATGCTGCGCTATTGAGATGATGGCGTTTGCGGCATCAAGATTTGATGCTTCACGTTTCGGTTCAGAGGTATTCAGATTTTCACCGCGCCAATCAGACTTAATGATAGTAGCCGGAACAGTAACTTATAAAATGGCATGGGTTGTAAGGAAAATTTGGGACCAGATGCCGGAGCCCAAATACTGCATAGCAATGGGCGCTTGCACTTCTTCAGGCGGTATGTACAGAAGCTATTCAGTTGTCCAGGGAATTGACCAGTTCATGCCGGTTGATGTTTATGTTGCAGGCTGTCCACCCAGACCCGATGCATTGATACAGGGCTTAATGCAGATACAGGAAATAATTGGCAATAAGAAACATAAGTTATTTGACCAGACCGTTAAGGAAATGGTAAGTTAGTTGAATATGCAGGAAATAATTAAAATTGATGTTGTAAAACAGCTTGATGGATATAATTTCAGTTTAAGTCCATCAACAAAAGAAAAAATAAAAAAAATTTATCCATTAGCAAATCCGATAAATAGTGTTTTCGTAGATAATGATACCCAATCAGATTTTGAAACTTATATTGGCAAGTTTGAAAAATACATATATCCTTTATTACTTGGTCTTGATTCAAAATCAATAGCATCAAAAAAACCACATATAAAATTTATCGATTCAATAAACTCAAAAACCCTATACACTAATAATTAGTGTCAAAGAAAAATAATCAATATACAGGAAAAGCCGGACATTTATTTGTAATGTCAAGATTTTTGCTTAAAGGTTGGAATGTATCTATTCCAGAAGTAGATATTGGCGATGATATATTTGTCGTTGAAGACAAATCGGGAGATTTCAGAAGAGTTCAAGTTAAAACATCTTATGCAAAGACTTACAAAAATAGAGGTGGGTATTCCGTCCAATTTTCTATTAGTTTAAATCAAATCAAGATATCTAAAACTCCAGATCTATATTTTTGTTTTGTGTCTATCAAAAACGGCATCTTTAATGAAATTTTGACTATTGACAGAAAAGAATTACAAAATTATTTCGAAAAAAGAAAATTAGGAAAGCAAAATAAAATAGGGAATATTAACTTAAGGATTACTTTTCAGAATAATACTTTCTGTTTAAAAGAAATTAACCTTACAAAATTTATTGGTTTGACACAATTTAAGGATATTAACCATTAAGAATAGCATTAAGAATAGCATTAATATTTTTTATTTATAACAGTGTTTTCAATAACCTTTAATCAGCAATTTCTAAATTAACAATGTAAATTTCAAAGTCCGCAATAGCGGACTTTTTTTATGCGACATACAAATAAAAGACTTATTGTTAGTGCTCTTGTCAGTTCCTCAGAACTGACAAGTTAAATTTTTGAGATTGCTTCGTCCACGCCAAAGGCGGGCAGGCACTTCGCTCCCTGCAAATAATGACAATATGTTCTGAGAATTTAACTGTGGCTAAAGCCATATTCTTTGAGTTCATTACCCACGGTCTAAAGAGGATGTATCATAAGTCATTTTTTATTTATTTACAGTTAAACAAAATAAATTATTGTTCGAAACTAGTTAAATTAATGAGATTGCTTCGTCGCTTCGCTCCTCGCAAAAGTAGTTTTGAAACAAACTCTTTAGACCATGGCTACCCATAAATTCGAATAAGCCTAAACAGAATACTCAATGATTCTTGTTTGATTTTTGCTTAAAAATGAAATAGAATATAGATATTCCAATCAATCCAATCCATACATATCTATAAATTGGAAGCATATTTTTATCACCAATAATAAATAATAAAGGACCTAAAACCGCAGCAAGCAGCAATGGAATTCCAATAAATATAGTGATGGTAAACAATGAGCTTTTTGACTGATGAACTTCAGTATTTTTCATTTTTTTAGACATGAACCTGAAAAGCCATAAGATAAATAGTGTAATGGAAAACCAAACAGCTATGTAAACCGGGTAATTGTGCTGTAATGTAATAAGTTCATTCATGTTTTGCCTGTGATATTTATTTAATCTGGTTTTGCTTTAAATGTTTTGGAATGTACATTTGTTCAATTAATTCAAATAAAAATTCTGCCAGTATAGCAAGAAGTGCAGCAGGTATTGCTCCTTTTAAGATGAGTGAAGTATCGTTTAAAGCCAGACCTGTTACTATGAACTCCCCTAACCCGCCGGCTCCGATAAAAGCAGCAAGTGTAGCAGTACCAATATTAATTACAGCCGCAGTTTTAATCCCTGCAAATATTGAAGGCATTGCAAGAGGAATTTCCACATAACGCAATTTTTGCCAAGTAGTTAATCCCATACCCAATGCTACTTTTTTTATAACAGGATCAACAGAATATATTCCTATTGTAGTATTGCGCAAGATTGGAAGTAAAGCATATAAGAATAAAGCAATCACAGCAGGTAATATTCCAATTCCAAAAATAGGTATCATAACAGCCAATAATGCTATCGATGGAATTGTTTGAAGAAGTCCCGCGGCATAAAGCACAGGTTTTGAAAGTAACGGGAAGGCAGAGAGCAATATTCCAAGAGGAAATGCAATAATTACTGCAAGCAATAAAGAGATGAATGTGATCTCAAGATGACGGATGGTTTTTTCCATGATCTCATCCGCTGCAGATTTTTTCTCATATCGGGTTTCAATATTAATAAGCTTATTGCTTTTAAGGAATTCATTTGCAACTTCACCAAAGCTTTTGTTTTCGTAGAGCACCTTTGCATTCATTGAACGCATTAAGCTGTCATTAATAGTACCTGAGAGTCTATGAACTAAATCTTTAATTTTTGGATCAAGCTTCGACCTTAAAAAAGGGACAGCAAGATATGCCGGGAAAAAATTCCTGTCATCTTTAAGGATAACAAGATCATATTTTGAAATTTCACCATCTGTGGAATAAATATCTGTAAGCTCAATTTTACCATCATCCATTGACTGGTAAGCCAGACCGTGATCTATACCTACCGGTTTATTTTTTAGTCCGTATATTTCGGCTAAGTTTTCCCAGCCATCTTTACGTTTTATAAATTCATAGCTCATAGCTGTTTTAAGCTCAGGAAAAGCTCTAAGGTCAGATATTGTTTTAAGGTTATATTTCTCAGCGGTCTTTTTCTTCACCGCAAATGCATAAGTATTATTGAAACCAAAGCTGCCCGAAATTTCCAGTCCCAGTTCAGATTTGAGTATTTCGTTCAGGTCATGGATTCCGGGTTTATCATTTAACTTTAAAATTGCTTCTGAAATTGTACCTGTATATTCAGGATAAATATCAAGCTCGTTATTTTTAAGTGATTCAAAACAAACAAGTGTTCCACCAAGGTTGAAGTTTCTTTCTACTTTGTAGCCATTTGATTCCAAAAGCTGAGAAATTATTTCAGCAAGGATATATGATTCATTAAAATGCTTCGCCCCTACTCTGATAGTTTGAGAGTTAGCGCATGACACAAGTAATAATATTAACAGTATATATTTCTTCATACCACCTGCGCCTTTATGAAATCATCAACAAATTTGTTTGCAGGATTTGATATTACTTCTTTTTTTGAGGCGTACTGCTGTATTACTCCATTATCAAGGATCATAATATTATCAGCAAGTTTAATGGCTTCGGCAAGGTCATGTGTTACCATAATTATAGTACGGGGTTCAGCAATTTGCATCTGAAATAATTCGGTATGAATTTCATTTTTTGTAGCAGGGTCAAGCGCTGCAAATGCTTCATCAAGCAGGAAAATTGGAGGATTCAACAGCATTGCACGGCAGATGCCAACTCTCTGCTGCTCGCCGCCTGAGAGCTGGTAAGGATACTTTGTTTTAAAACTTGGTGGCAGGTTTACAAAACTCATCAATGTATCAATTCTGCGCTCTATATCATGCTTAGATTCCCCTGTTATTTTACCAAGCAGTGCAATGTTATTATAAACTGTCATGTGAGGAAAAAGTCCGGTACCCTGAACAGAATACCCAATTTTAAGACGGGCTTTGATAATGTTATAATAATCAATAGGTTTGCCAAAAATTGTTAATTCTCCTTTGGAAGGCTTTATTAATCCGTTAATAACCTGAAGCAAGGTTGATTTACCGCTGCCGCTTTTGCCAATGATTGCGGTAATTTTTAGGTCTTCTATCTCAAAGGAAAGGTCATTAATTGCAGCATAGCTGCCGTAATAGTGTGATACATTTTTAAATTGGACTAAGCTCAAATTATGTTAAAATGAATTTTAAATTCCTGCAAGAACAGGTATATTTGGAATTATTCCCGTAAAACTACTAATAAATTATTTAAATGGAAAATCAAAACAGCGTTCTGAATATAAATGACATAGAAAACTCTTTGAGCGGAGTTGATTCGGGTAATTTATTTTCACTCTTCAAAAAGGTAAGAAGGATGACAATTGAGCTTTGCGAGCCATTGGAAATTGAAGATTATGTAGTACAGACAGAAAGCTATATGAGCCCCCCGCGCTGGCATTTGGGTCATGTAACATGGTTTTATGACCAGTTGCTGAAAAAATATTACAAAGATTATAAACCGTATAAGCAGGATTACTCATATTACCTTAATTCATATTACCAGGCATTTGGCAAGCCATTCAATAAGAGCAGGCGGGGAACAATATCACGTCCAACCGTGAAGGAAACGATTGAATACTGGAATTATATAAACCGGCAGACATCTCAATTTTTTGAAACGGCTGAGATAAAGCTGAATATATTAAAGGATTTTATGCTCGCATTCAACCATGAATGGCAGCACCAGGAACTTTTGGTTTACGATATTCAACATTTGCTTCAGGATAAATATATACCTAAGGAAATGAAAAAACCGACGCTTGTTAAAGGTATCGCAGGTAAAAAAGAAATGATAAAAATACCGGGAGGTATTTATGAGCTTGGCTTTGATATTTTGAAATGGAAGAATAAGTTTGCTTACGATATTGAAATGCCGCAGCATAAAGTTTATATAAATGATTACCTGATAGATAACACTCCAGTTACAAATGCAGATTATTTAAAATTCATTGAAGATGGCGGATACAAGAGTTACAAATTCTGGCTTGATGAAGGATGGCAATGGGTAAATAATAACGGGATAGAAGCTCCGTTATATTGGGAGCATGATGATAAGGGAAGCTGGTTCAGGTGTGATTTTAAGGGAAAACGATTTATTGAAAATTTCCCCAATGAGCCGGTGACGAATATAAGCTTCTTTGAAGCTGATGCATACTCAAAATGGACAGGTAAAAGGCTTCCTACTGAGGCTGAATGGGAAAAAGCTGCATGCTGGGATGAAGATAAAGGTGAAAAGCGTTTATATCCATGGGGTGATGAGGAACCGACTGATTTCAGTTGCAACCTGCTTGAGTCTAGGATATGGTCACCAGCAGATGTATATACTTACGAGCAGGGAAAGAGCTATTACGGCTGTTATGGAATGATAGGAGATACATGGGAATGGACAGGCTCGGAATTTATAGCATACCCCGGGTTCAAATCCGGATTTGCTGAGTATAACGATAAATGGTTTTCTAACCAGAAAGTTTTACGTGGCGGCTCGTTTGGCACTCCAAAAAACTCAACACGCAATACTTACAGGAATTTCTTTAAAGCGCAAGAAAGATGGCTGATAAGCGGATTTAGGTGCGTGAAGGACGCTTAGGTTAATTAGGAATTAAGAATTAGGAATAAGGAATAAGGAATAAAAAATAATATTTATATATTTAAGGGGTTTATAGTTTTAAAAAAATCAACAACTCTTTTCGGAAACTTCTCATTTTTGGGATCATCAATTATTTTTATCACAAGTATTTTTGAAATTAAATCTTTAGTATCAACGATATTTTCGATCAGACCAGCTGCTGCGAAAAGCTTATCCATAAATTTTTTACCACTTTCATTATCGTAAAATCTTTGTGGAATATATCCTTGAGAATTCTCAAAGGTAAAATCAAAATAAGGTATTTTATTTTCAGTTATACCATTATAAGGCTTTTTACTTATTTCTACAATGTGCAATCCAACATTTAAAATATGTTTTTTATTCATATTTAGTATCCTGCATAATCCCAATAATCACTATCAGATATTTCACTTGGATCTTTACCCATTTGCCTTGCTAATTCTTCCCTATCAACACCGAAAACTTCTTCTAAAGAAGCAGAATCTTCCTCAACAATTACTTCACTTTCTAATGAACTCCAGTCAAAATTTTTATTTCGATACCTGACAACATTGAAATATTGCAAAACAATGCCTAATTTATTATCAAGTTTCGATATTTCTCTAACGCAAATAGATAGCTTTTTCCCAACAAGACTATTTATATTATCATTAAATATGCTTCTTTTCAAGCAAACTGAATTGAAAACTACATCCATAACAATATAGCTTTTATTCGTGTATATACGACTTTCTAAATAATTGCTTTCATTTTCTAGTTTTAATGAAAACCATTGTACATTATCTTTCGATTTTAGCTCAACCTTAGTAATTTTTACTATAAATATTCCAGCTTTCCTTAAAGGTCTCTTATCAAATGTAATTTTCAATCTAATTAGATTTTATTAGTTTTTATTAATCCGTCTATTGATAAATCTTCGTCTATTAAAGGCCAGGTAATTCCATAACCTGCACAGATAACTCTATAGGCTTCTCTTTCATGTTGTGTGGCTTTGAATAATTTTTCTGATATATTCTTTATCGCAAAATTATAGATTTTACCATCTACATTTAATATCATCGAATCATTGGTGAAAATTAACGACTCAATATTATGATAGTCTGAGTCTTTATTTTTATTAACTCTACTTGTTAGTTTTCTTTGTGAAATTTTTTCCATGTTACAATTATATAATTAAAATTCTCAAATATAATTTCTTTTACCTCTTTAATATCTTTGTTTCTCATATTTCTTTGAGAACTAAGAGTTATTTCAACCAGTTCTTCATTTAAAAAATACTTACAGGATTTCTCAG
>JAYTUN010000040.1:0-2517 GCA_043744495.1 Ignavibacteria bacterium | reverse complement strand
GCATCAACTGTGTTGATGCATGCACTGACGCAGTCAGTGCAGTCCAAAAATAAGTTTAAATATTTACTGTTCCAGCAAAGTCTCCCACTTTCCTGACTTTCCGCAGGATGCCTGCCCGCCTCTGGAGTGGCTGCGCATAGTTTGTGACTCTGCGAAAACGTTCAAGAATTTATATTTATCTTAGTTTACTTACTTCAGCTTGAAAACAAATGGAACTGAAACCCAAACTTTAACCGGCTTCCCATTCTGCAAACCCGGTGTGAACTGTAAATTCATAGATTTTGCTGATACTTCATCACGGAAGATATCAGGTCCATTTACACTGCCAACTTTTAGTACACTGCCATCTACATTAACGAGGACCTTAACTGTAACCCTGCCTTCAATTCCCGCTTCAATAGCCATTGGAGGATAAACCATCGAAGATCTAATTTGATCAAGATTTACTACTTCGGGCACTTTTTCAACTTCAAATGACTGGTAAACAGTTTTTTCTTTCTCTTCAGTATTAATTTCCTTTTTAATAATTTTTTCTTCAATCTTTTTATCTTCAATTTTTATCGTACCTGAAAAAGAAAATTTCCCTGTATCGCCAACATTAGAAACCGGGGTTTTAATATCTTCTAACTGCTGCTGTGTTTTAATCGTCTGTACATCAGCTTTTTCTTTGGCTACAGGTTCGGGAGTAAGCGCTTCCAGGTCTTTGGTCGGAGTGGTTATTTCTTCAACTTTTGGCGGGGGAATTTCTTCATCTAATGCCGATGGCGGCGGCTCAAGATCTGTCAACGATACATTTATTATCCTTTGCTGAATAGTTTTCAGATCCTGCTCCTGTTTATATTTTGAATAGTAATACATACCACCATATGCTGCTACAATTACAATGTGAAGAATTATAGAATATACTAAGCCTTTCTTCAGATATTTCCTGTAAGGAATTTTAAGCTCATCGGTAAAACTTGAAGGAAGACTATTTAAAGCATATATAGCGCTCATTGCAACGCCCTCCTGTAATAATTAATAAATATAATTTCAAAAAAATAAAAAAAGCATCCTATACTAAAGCATAAGATGCTTTGAACTCTAATAAGGCTGCAATTTAAAACAACCTTTTTCATTTGAATTAATTCCTTAACTATTTAAAGCAAAAGATATTTAAAACAAAAGATATTTAAAACAAAAGATATTTAAAGTAAAAAAACCTTTAAATAAATTATCATTTCCGTTATTTAAACATGAGCGATAATACCCTGTTTGATCTTTTCTCTCATTTCATCAAGTTTTCTTTGGGGAAGCTTTGTATTTATTTCATGTATCAGCATATTTCTCTTTTTCTGGGAATCACGCTGAATAAGATCAGCAAGTGCTATCATTTCTGCCTGCAGAAGCTCTTTTTCTTTTCTTATCTCATCGTTTTCTGAAAAAATATTCTTAAGTGCTTCTAAGAGCAGAAGGATATTGGCATTTTCATTTTTTAAAGCATCTGCAAGTGATCTATCCGGAAGCACTTCAGCAAGCTCTTTATATAATATTTCTTCTTCCAGATTAAACAGTCTGGAAAGCTCATAATAAAAAGCATTCACCGTTTCATTTATAGACCTGATAACATGTGTATTGATGCCTTCTTTTTCAATATCCCAATACAGCTCATCAAGAGCCATGGACATTTCCGTCATTCTGTTATATTCTTCTTCAAAAAAGCTTGTAGAGCTTTGAGACTGATCCGGGTTAAGGCTGAATATTTCTGTATTTTTCATGTCAGTTCAAGCTGATTTTAGCAAAAGAAACAGGATTAATTTTTAATTTTAACCTTATTGTACCTTCTGAATCATTTTCCTCTTCAGAAATACAGCAGGAAACTGGGCAAACATCATTGCATCTAGGTGCAGTAAAAAACCCCAGGCATTCATTGCATATCTTTGGATTTATGTAGTAATGGTCAAATGACTGGTAGCTTTTAGCCAGGTAAATATTATTCAGGTACCTTGAGCGTTTGCCGGGATCGTTCAGCTTAGGCATAATTGCATGAACCGGGCACTCTGTTTCACAGGCGCTGCAGTTAATACAATCATGTGTTATATAAACGGACATATTTTATTCCCGTAAATAGTGCTGAAATATTTTTTTTAAAGAACCAGGATATATCTGCAATATTATTTTTTGTTTGATAATCTAAAAAGGCAAACTATTGCAGTTCTTTTCCAAATACCCTGCTTCAAATCTATTCAAAAATAGCATTTAAACAGCACTCTTTCCTATGATATCTCTCAATTATCAATATGATATATATCATATATAAAAAATCCACATTCTTAACAAATGTGGATTTTGAGTATAAATTCAACTATTTTTTAAAAAACCGGGGGTAACCAATATACGATGCCGGAATTACATAATTAATTTTTTAAGATTAACAATTAGTATAGGAATATGCGATAATCTGACAATTCCTTCAGAAACATCTTCTGAGAAAAATCTTCTCAGTCCTTTTTTCCCGTGTGTTCCAATTGCAATTAG